>URIA01000001.1 GCA_900547765.1 uncultured Collinsella sp.
CACGCAAAGGAAAGCACTTAATGTGCTTTCCGTCTTGCGCAGGACTGTAGAGCAGGAAACTTCATATGCGGCCCTCCCGGGCGCAAGCAAAAGGGCGACCCCTGTCCGGAGTCGCCCTTGTTGAGCTGCTTATGTGTAGCTGTTACTCGGCGTCGTGGTGACGGCGGGGCTTGCGGCCTCCGTTGTCGCCGGGACGGCGCGGACGGTCGCTGCGCTCAGAGCGCTCGCGACGCGGACGCTCACGGCGCTGGAAGTGCTCGCCGTCGCCCTCGGAGGCACCCTCGGCACGAGCCGGGGCCTCGGGCTTATCAAGACGATCGAGCGAGATCTTGCCGCGATCGTCGACCTCGATGACGACGACCTTGACCTCGTCGCCCACGTTGAGGACGTCCTCGACCTTCTCCACGCGGCCCTTGGCGACGCGGGAGATGTGCAGCAGGCCGTCCTTACCGGGCAGCAGGTTGACGAAGGCGCCGAAGGGCTGGATGGAGACCACGCGACCGGTGTACTCCTCGCCCGGCTCGGGAACCTTGATGATGAGCTTGATACGCTCGACGGCCTGGTCGACGGACTCGCCGGTGCCGCCGACAAAGACGGTGCCGTCCTCCTGGATGTCGACCGAGGCGCCGGTCTCGTCCTGGATACCGCGGATGACCTTACCGCCGGAACCGATGACGTCGCGGATCTTGTCGGTCGGAACCTGGATGGAAACGATGCGCGGAGCGGTGCTGCGCGTGGTGTGGCGCGGCTCGGGGATCACATCGAGCATCTTCTGCAGGATGAAGGCGCGACCCTCCTTGGCCTGCTGCAGAGCGCGGGCCAGGATGTCGAAGGTGAGGCCGGTGGCCTTGTTGTCCATCTGCAGGGCGGTGATGCCCTCGGTGGTGCCGGTGACCTTAAAGTCCATGTCGCCCAGGAAGTCCTCGAGACCCTGGATGTCGGACAGTACCACGGTCTTGCCCTCCTCCTGGATCAGGCCCATGGCGATACCGGAGACCGGGCGCTTAATGGGCACGCCGCCGTCCATAAGGGCGAGCGTGGAACCGCAGGTCGAAGCCATCGAAGAGGAGCCGTTGGACTCCATGACCTCGGAGACGACGCGGATGGCGTAGGGGAACTCGTTCTCGTCGGGAAGCACCGGAAGCAGAGCGCGCTCGGCCAGATTGCCATGGCCGATCTCGCGGCGCTTGGGGCTGCCCATGCGGCCGGTCTCGCCGGTGCAGAACGGCGGGAAGTTGTAGTGGTGCATGTAGCGCTTGCCCTCGGTGGGCTCGATGGTATCCAGACGCTGGCCCTCGTTGAGCATGCCGAGCGAAAGAACCGAGAGCACCTGGGTCTGGCCACGCTGGAACAGGCCGGAGCCGTGAACGAGCGGCAGGTAGTTGTCCTTCACCATGATGGGACGGATCTCGTCGGCGGCACGGCCGTCTACGCGCTCGCCGGTCTCAACGACCATGGTGCGCATGGCCTTCTTCTCGAGCTTCTTGAGCGCCACGGGGATCTCGCGCTCCCAAGCGGCCTGCTCCTCCTCTGTGAACTCGGCGCGGATGGACTCCTTCAGAGCCTCGACCTTACCGATACGGGAGAGCTTGTCGGCGTCGCGAAGGGCGGCTGCCATCTCGTCGTAGTGGGCGAAGATGCGCTCCTGGACCTCCTCGACGGGCTGGTCGAGCGGGTACTCCTTCTTGACGATGGGGCCGTTAACCTGCTCCCACTCGGCGACGAACTCGTCCTGAGCCTGGCAGAAAGCGGCAAGGGCCTCCTGGCCAAACTTCATGGCGGCGAGCATGTCGTCCTCGGAGATCTCCTCGGCGCCGGCCTCGACCATCGAGATGAAGTCGGCGGATCCGCCCAGCTCCAGGTCCAGATCCGAGTTCTCGCGCTCCTCGTAGGTGGGGTTGACGATAAACTCGCCGGTCTCCACGTTGCGGCCGATGCGCACGCAGGCAAGCGGGCCCTCGAAGGGCACGCCGCCAAGCGTCATGGCCAGGGATGCACCCATGACGTTGATGACATCGAAGGGGTTGACCTGGTCGGCGACGAGCGAGGTGGCGACGATGTGCACCTCGTTGCGGAAGCCATCCGGGAAGCTCGGGCGAATCGGGCGATCGATCATGCGGGCCGTGAGCGTGGCCTTCTCGCTGGGACGGCCCTCACGCTTGAGGTAGCCACCCGGGATGCGGCCGGCTGCGTACATCTTCTCGTTGAAGTCGACGGTCAGCGGGAAGAAGTCGTAGTTCTTGCGCTCCTTGGAGACGACCACGGTGTCGAGCATCGTGGTGTCGCCCTGCTTGACCAGGCAGGCGCCGGTGGCCTGCTTGGCAAGCTCGCCCGACTCAAAGGTGTAGGTCTTGCCGTACAGCTCAAAGGTCTTGGATACGAGTGTCATTGTTCTCCTTTACCCCACAGGCCCCTTGCCTGCGGGCTTCTCATGTGACGCGGGCCCCCTGCCCCCGCCACGCTTCAGAGCGTGATTGTTCGCGCCCTTACACAAAAAGAGCGCCCCGCTGCGCAGGACGCTCTTAGCATGTACAAATCCTACTGGATGTTGTCGCGGATGCCCAGAGCCTTGATGAGCTCACGGTACTCGACGATGTCGTTCTTCTTGATGTAGGAGAGAAGACGACGACGACGGCCGACGAGCATGAGCAGGCCACGACGGGTGTGGAAGTCCTTCTGGTGGGACTTCATGTGCTCGGTCAGCTCCTTGATGCGCTCGGACAGGATGGCGACCTGAACCTTGGGGTTGCCGGTGTCGACCGGGGTGTTACCGAACTGGGCAGTCAGCTCAGCCTTGCGCTCTTTGGAAACAGTCATTGTTTCACCTTTCGTTTTACGTCGCCCACGGGCGACTCGATTCGCCTCGGACTGGGAAGCCGCCGGTGGAGCGAGCAACCAAGGTCGAGGTACCAACAGGCCGATATGTTACCACAAGCAGCCCGCGTCTGCGCATCATCACCGACCCAACATGAATTCCATCGCACGGAGGCGCTGGTCGGTATGCGTCGCCGCCCACACATGCGAAAGCCCGAGTAAGAACGCCGCCGTATGCGGGTCGATTTTCTCGGCCATAAGCGCATCGAAGGTCATCGACATGAGGGCGCGCAGCCACGCGACCTCACCGGTCGACACCAGCTCGGCACCCGGAACGCTCGACGCGCACGACCCGCACATGAGACCGCCCGCCTGGGGCGAAAAATACGACAGCATGGGGTCTCCGCACAGCACGCAGGCCGAAAAATCGGGTCGATAGCCAACGTGCGACAGCAGCTTAAAGACATATGCCGCCACAAGTAGGTCCATATGAGCCGTGTCGAGCCCGCTGCCCACCAGGGCAAGAGCTCGCTGCGTTATAGCAAAGGTAAACGGGTCCTCGGCGTCCTCGAACGAGCACACGCGCGCGACCTCGGCGATCGCGCTTGCGGCGCAGGTCGTCTCGTAATCGGGCGCAGCGCCGAGCGGCGCCTCCATAAGCTCGGCCTGGGAAACCACGTCGAGTGACCGTCCATGTGCAAGCAGCATATCGACCGTACAGAACAGCTCGCAGCGCGCAGCCAGGCGTCCGCCGGGTTTGCGGGCGCCCTTTGCCACGGCGCGAACCCGCCGCCCCCGCTCGTCAAGCATCGTCAAGATCAGGTCGGTCTCTTTGAGCTTAGTCTTATCGAGCACGAGCACTTTCGTGCGATATGTCCGGGAGCCTGCCATGCGCGCCGCGCGTCCTTAGTCCTCGGCGTTGTAGCCAAAGCGGCGAATCTGGGCCTCGTCGTCACGCCAGCCGGCCTTGACCTTCACGTCCAGCTCCAAAAAGACCTGCGTGCCAAAGATGCGCTCAAGATCGCGACGGGCGTCGATACCGATATGCTTGATCATCTCGCCGCCCTTGCCGATGATGATGCCCTTTTGGCCCTCGCGCTCGACGTAAATGGTGGCGTGCACGCGAAGCACCTTCTTGGTCTGCTCGAGCGCATCGCAGATCACGCCAACGGAGTGCGGGATCTCATCACGGGTGCGGCGCAAGACCTTCTCGCGCACAAACTCGGCAACGAGCGTCTCGTCGGAAGCGTCGGTACCCATGTCCTCGGGGAACCAACGCGGACCCTCAGGCAAAAAGTGCGCAACGGTCTCGATAAATGCATCGACGTTGAAGTTCTTGACCGACGACGTCACGATCTCGTCGTCATATTCCATGAGTTCGTGGGCTGCCTTAAGCTGCTCCATGACCTGTGTGGGGTCGGCCTCATCGGCCTTGGTGAGCACCAGGACCTTCTTGGAACGAGCGCATCTGACGCGCTCGGCAACCCAGGCGTCTCCCCTGCCGATCGGTTTGGTGGCATCAATCAAAAACGCGACAACATCGACATCGTTCAGCTCGAACAACGCGCTCTTGTTGAGCTCGGATCCCAAGCCGTCCTTGGGCTTATGAATACCCGGGGTATCGACAAAGACCAGCTGGTAGCCGGGGCGGTTGACGACGGCGCGCATGCGGCGGCGGGTCGTCTGGGCCACCGGCGAGGTGATGGCGACCTTTTTGCCATAGCAGGCATTAAGCAGCGTAGACTTGCCAGCGTTGGGACGACCGACCAGGGCCACAAAGCCGCTGCGGAAACCGGGCTCAACGTCACCAAAGCCCGCGAGGTTGTCGTCCTCGTCGCACAGGGCGTCGAGTTCCTCGTCGCTCATACCCTCAAACGGGTCGAACTCCTCGACATCCTCGAGCTCCTCGGTATCCACCGCGTCCAGGGACTCGTCGTCCAAAATCTCATCGGCAGGCTGCATATTGTCGGACATGGGAATCCCTTTCTAAATAAAGCCGAGCGCGTGGGCAAATACCAGCAAGCCCACAATCGCGGCGGTGATGGAAAGAACGTATACGGAGGCGGCGGCGATGTCCTTCGCACGCTTGGCCAGCGGATGGAGCTCCTGGGTCGCCAGGTCGACGATGGCCTCCATGGCGGTATTGCAAAGCTCGCCGTGGATCACCAGGCCGCAACAGATGATAATCGTGGCCCACTCGGCAATGTCGAGCCCCACGATGCAGCCTGCAATGACGGTGCACACGCCCGCCACGAGCATGACCTTAATGTTGCGCTCGGTCTTGACGGCGGTGACGAAGCCCTCCATAGCGTAAGAAAACGACTTTAAGAAGGACGGATGGTCCTTGTTCGATCCGGGAATCATAGACGGCTCCTAGTCGTGGGCGTGGTTGGTGATGGGGCCGACGTGGACTAGCTTGGGGTCCTCGCCGCGCTCGAGCGCCAAATCGCACAGGATGGCGTCCTCGCGGGCCTCCATGACCTCGGCCTCGTCGTCCTCGATGTGGTCATAGCCCAGCAGGTGCAGCATGCCGTGTACGAACATCAGACGGCACTCGTCAGCAGGGCTATTGCCAAAACCGGGGGCCTGACGGGCAATAACCTGCGGGGCCAAGATAATATCGCCGAGCTCGAGCGTCTCATCGACGGGAATGTCATCGTCAAAGGCCGAGTCGCACTCAAACGAGAGCACATCGGTAGTGCGGTCGATACCGCGCCACTCGTGGTTGAGCTCGTGCATCTCGTCCTCGTCGACATACGAAAGGGAAATCTCGACTTCACGCTCAACGCCCTCGGCGGCAAGCACGACCTCGCAGATGTGCTCCACCTCCTGCGCGTCGAGCAGCGTATCGAGCTCGGCATCGTTGCTGATCAATACACTCAACGGGACTCCTTTCGGTCACGTGCGCGTTTCTCGCGCTCATCATCATAAGTGTCGTATGCCTCGACGATACGTCCCACCAAGGCATGGCGCACCACGTCGGCGCGCTCGAGGTGCGAAAATGCGACATCGTCGACACGGCCCAAAATCTGCTCAACGTCGGCAAGACCGCCACGGCGACCCACCAGGTCGCGCTGGCTCAGGTCGCCGGTGATCACGAACTTGGAGTTGAAGCCCAGGCGTGTCAGGAACATCTTCATCTGCTCGGGCGTGGTATTTTGCGCCTCGTCGAGCACCACGAAAGCATCGCTCAGCGTGCGGCCGCGCATGTAGGCAAGCGGGGCGATCTCGATCACGCCGCGCTCCATAAGCTCATCGGTGCGCTCGCGATCCATCATGTCAAAAAGGGCGTCGTAGAGCGGACGCATGTAGGGATCGATCTTTTCCTCGAGGGTACCGGGCAAAAAGCCCAGGTTCTCCCCCGCCTCGACAACCGGACGCGTCAAGATCAAACGGCCCACCTCGTGGCGCTTGAGCGCGGCAACGGCAAGCGCCATGGCCAGATAGGTCTTACCGGTACCGGCAGGACCCAGGCCAAACGTGATGGTATGTGAGCGGATGGCATCCACATACCGCTTTTGCCCGAGCGTCTTGGGACGAATGACGCGACCGCGATACGAAAGCAGCACGTCATCGCGAAGCGACGTAGCCTCGTGCTCACCGTCGCGCAGAACGGCCAGGCAGCGAGAGACATCGTCGGCAGAAAGCGTGCGCCCGGCAGCAGCCTCACGAAAGGCATGTTCGAAAAAACGCGCCACGAGTTCGACCTCATCCGGGTCACCGCTCACGGCGATGCTATCGCCACGGGCGACAACATGGGCGCGAACCAAGTTCTCGAGTGCACGAAGGACGCCGTCGCCGGCGCCCAAAACGCGCGAGGGGTCGATACCCTCGGGAACGGTAAGTCTAATCTTAGAGGCTTCCATGAACCTCCCTGCGCGCATGGACCAAGCCGGAATCATCGACTCCGATGATAGCAACATCGAGCAGGCACGGGGCTGTGAGTCCACAGGTATCGTCAAGACGGGCATGATGGAACGAGCCGAGCGTCAGGTTGTCACCATACTCGAGCACGGCACGCTCGACCGTGCCCACGCGACGACGAGCGTCGGCAATAGCGAGCTCCTGTGCCGCGGCCCGCATACGGCGGCTACGCTCGGCCATAACCTCGGGCGGCACTTGGTCGGGCATGTCGGCAGCAAGGGTACCGGGACGCTTGCTATAGCGGAATACGTGCATACGCGAGAAACCCACACGGCGGCACAGCGCCAGCGACTCCTCGAATTCCTCGTCCGTCTCGCCGGGGAAGCCGACGATGACATCGCACGAAAGAGACGCCTGAGGCAAGTTGGCGCGAATCATACGCACCGTATCCTCAAAGGCCTCGGCGCTATAGGGACGACCCATACGATGCAGGGTCGCCGTACAGCCGGACTGCACGGGCAGGTGCAAAAACGGGGCGATACGCTGCGGATAGCGCGCCATAACCTTGAGCAGGCGCTCAGAGATATCCATGGGCTCGACCGAGGAAATGCGCACATGCGGAATAGACGTGCGCTCCATGATGGCCTCGAGCAGCTCATCGATCTCGACATGCTCGTCGGTCGCGCTCTTGCCATCGTAGGCACCCAGGTTCACACCGGTCAGCACCACCTCGGGCACGCCGGTCTCCTGGGCCTCGCGAACTTGCTCGAGCACGGACTCGACGGGCACGGAGCGCTCGGGGCCGCGTGCCTTCCACACAATGCAATAGGTGCAGCGATGGTTGCAGCCATCCTGAATCTTCACGCCCAGGCGAGAGCGACCGAGCGCATCGACCACCTCGCCATCGCTGCAGGCGGGAACGCTATCGGACTCAACGCCCAGCACCTCGCAGACACGTTCGGCGACATCGATCTTGGACGGCTCGGCGATCACGCGATCCGAAAGCTCCAACAGCTCCTCGGGATGCAAATTGACCACGCATCCGGTCACGACCACATAGGGCTCGTTTGGATGGGCCAGCGCATGACGGACGGCCTTACGGGTCTTGGCCTCGGCCTCGCCCGTAACGGCACAAGTGTTAATGACGATCAGATCGGCATCCTGGGGCTCCACAATAGCAAAGCCCAGGCGCATAAGATCGGCAGTGATACGGTCAGACTCAACCCGGTTGACACGGCAGCCGAGGTTGACGACGGAAATATGGGGTGCGAGCACGCGGGCTCCTTAATCGAGGATATCGTCGAGGGCACTCTTGATACGGTCGGTCACCGACTTCTTACCGGAAGCGACGTCATCGCCCATCTCATCGGCAAAAGCACGGAGCAGCTCGCGTTGCTTATTGGAAAGATTGGTGGGAACGACCACGCGCAGTTGCACGATCAGGCGGCCACGCGAACCGCCACCGCCAATGCGCGGCATTCCGTAATTATTGACGCTCACGGTGTCGCCGTACTGGGCGCCGGCGGGAACAGTCACCTTAACGACCTCGTCGGGCATAATGCCCTCGACCTCGATCTCGCAGCCGAGCGCAGCCTGCGCAATCGAGATATCGCTCACCAGGTACAGGTCGTCACCGTTGCGCTTAAAGCGCTCATGGTCGGCAACGCGCACGTTGACAATCAGGTCGCCCGAGGGCTCGCCGCGAAGGCCAGCCTCGCCAAAGCCGCTCACACGCAGCTGGCGACCGGTCGAAACGCCGGCGGGAATATCGATGTCGATCTTTTCATGCGAAGGCGTGCGGCCCTGACCGTCGCAGGTCTCGCAGGGATGGTCGATAACCGTGCCCTCGCCATGGCAGTCAGGGCAAGGCGAGGAAGACTGAACCTGGCCCAAAAACGATCGCTGAACCGTCGTGACGTAGCCCGTACCGTGGCAGCGGCCGCACTGCTTTTCCTGTGCGCCCTCTGCCCTACCGGTGCCATTGCAGTCCTCGCAAGGAGCAAGGCGGTCATAGCTGATCGTCTTTTTGCAGCCGAGCGCCGCCTCCTCGAGCGTCACCGAAAGCGAGATGGCCATGTCACGTCCACGACGACGCTCACGACGGCTGCGGGCGCCACCGCCGGCACCGCCGCCAAAGAACGACGAGAACAAGTCGTCCATGCCCATGCCACCAAAAATATCGTTGATATCGACGTAGCCCGAACCACCAGGGCCGTCGGCAGTGCCGTAACGGTCGTAGTTAGCACGCTTCTGCTCATCGGAAAGAACGGAATAGGCCTCGTTGAGCTCCTTGAACTTGGCCTCGGCCTCGGGGTCGTCCGAAACATCCGGATGTACGGTACGGGCCTTCTTTAGAAACGCACGCTTAATCGTCCGCGCGTCGGCATCCCTGTCGACGCCAAGCACCTCGTAGTAATCCCTATTTTCCGACACGACCGAATCCTTCCGACTTTCATTATTGTCACAGTGCGTCCTATACCCAAGCTGGGCCGACCGCAAACAGAGGGTTTGATGTTATTGCATTTGGTACGGCGAAAGCATGGCCCGTTGCGAGCAGCTTGCGAACCAAACCGACACGAGCGCGAACATGAAGCCGTTGGCAAAACCGTTGGCAAACTGCATCGCACCGCGCTTCCACCACAGCAGGCTGCGATGAAGCACACCGTCCGAAAGCACCATGAACAGGCCCATGGTAAACGGAATAAAGCACATCACGGCAAAGGCTGAGAACACGCCCGAGATGGCCGAGAGTACCAAAAACGGCGCCACGATGCCCATCAGGTAAAAACCGGTACGAGCTTTGCCTTCCAAGCGCTCGGCTTCAACATGGGCGCGACCGACCAGGTCGCCGCCCGCGGCACCGTTGGTGCCAGCATGACCCATGCCGCTAATGCGGACCTCGTCGCCATCGTGCGTGCCGGCAGGAAACTCAATCGTCTGCTCGGAGGTTACGCGAGTACGACCGCTGCCACCACAATCAGGGCAGGGGTCGGCTACGACCTTACCGGAACCACCGCACTCGGGGCAGACCGACTGGAACGTGCCCGCACCAAACAGAAAGGACAGGTCGACGTCGATGTGGCCGCGGCCGCCACAGCTTGGGCAGGTATGGGCATGCTCAGACGAAACGGAGCCCGAACCGCCGCAGTTGTTACAGGTATCGAAGCGCGTGTAGCGGACGGTCTTGCGGGCACCGCCCTTGGCCTCCTTGGCGTCGAGTTTGATATCAACGACCACGTTGGCGCCGTTCTCGGGATTGTAGGCAGCCTGCCCGCGACGCGGCTGGCCCCAGGCGCCACCAAAGGGAAAACCGCCCTCAAAGGGATTGCCATAGCCCGCGCTGCCGGCGTAGCCGCCGCCATAGGGCGAAGCCGTAGGAGCGCCGGCGAAGGGGTTGCCCGAACGCATGGCGTCGTAGCGCGAACGCTTCTGCTCGTCCGAAAGCACGGCGTAGGCCTCGGAAACCTCTTTAAACTTTTCCTCGGCATCCGGCTCTTTGTTGACGTCCGGATGGAGCTTGCGGGCCTTTTGCTGGAAGGCCTTTTGAATATCACGCGAGGTGGCGTCCTTGGAGACACCCAAAATCTCGTAGTAATCTTTTTCGTTCATCGTCGCCATGCGCGGCAACCTCCTGCTCACAGCAGCGTATATATTCCGGTAATTCTACCCGAGCGGCCTAAGCTAGATCCCAAAACAGCTCGAACAGAACATTTCCATCGAGCCAGCCCAGGTGTGTCGGCGCCAGACGAGCTCGGACATGGCCCGCGAGGACGTCTGCCGAAGTGAAGGGTCCCTCATGGACTCCGAGCGTCTCGGGCACCCAAGTGGCAAGACCCAATTCGAGCGCGCGATCGCAGGCAGCTGCCAGCTCGCCCGTTGGGATGACGCAAGCTGCACGAACCAACAGATCGGACGCAATACCGCGCGTCATGCGACAAGCGAGCATCAGGTCTTCAGCCGCAGCCTCACGCTGCGACAGATATTCAGTCTCGAACGCCGTCGCGTCATCGTCACGTTGCACCAGACGCACGCGGTACGCAACGCCTCGAGAAGAAACACCGGGGAACAAACCTGCAAGACGGTCGAAATCCCCGGCGTCGAGCATGCCCGCGGCAGAACGACCCAGGCCCAGGTAGCCCCGTCCGGTCCAGTAGGCAATGTTATGGGCGCACTCATGGCCGTCGAGCGCATAGCTTGCCACCTCATACGGGTGATAGCCGGCCGCACCCAGACGCTCACGCGCCACATCCATGCACGAAGCTTGAAAATCCTCGTCGGGCTCGACCGACTCGTCGCGGCACGCCATGCGATAAAGGGGCGTCCCCTCCTCAAGCGTAAGCGGGTAGACCGACACATGATGCGGAGCCGCCGCCAGCACGCCATCGAGCGTGTGCTTCCAACTCGCTGCGGTCTGCCCGGGAAGTCCGCACATAAGGTCGCACGACACATCGAGCCCAGCGTCCTTAACCGTCGCGATGGCGGCGAGCGCCCGATCGGCATCGTGAATACGGCCGATGGCAGTAAGTTCGGTGTTATCGAGCGTTTGCACGCCCAGAGAGACGCGTGTGACACCAACCTTGGCAAGCGCAGCGGCAAGCTCGGCGGTCAGCGACTCGGGATTGGCCTCGCAGGTAAACTCAACGGGGGCGCACCACGCACGAATACGCCGCACCAGCTCCACCAGGCGCTCCCCCGCCAGCGACGGCGTACCGCCGCCAACATAGACGGTGCGGATCTGGTCAAGGGCCCCAGCCTTGCCAAAAGCATCGAGACGCGCGAACAACTGCTCAAAATAGAAATCGAGCGCAGCGCTCAGGTCGCACGGAGCAAAACTGCGTGAGTCAAAGTCGCAGTACCGGCACTTTTGGGCGCAAAACGGCACGTGCGCATACAGCGCGGTAACGGCCACCCTTAAGCCCCCAGCGGATGAGGGGGCACCGATTCGCCGGCGGCAAGGGCAGCCTCGCAGGCCACCACATCGCGCTCGATCTCATCGACCAGCGCCATGAACTCCTCGTACGTGGAGCAGCGCACCACATGAGCACGCCAAGCGGCGGCATGGGGCATGCCTTTTAAGTACCAGCTTGCGTACGTACGGGCACGCGACATGAGCGGGAGGAGCTCATGCGTCAGCGTTAGGTGCTCACGCAGGGCGTCTAGGCGCTCAACGGAGCTGCGCGCCGGCACCGGCATGCCATCGAGCGCAAGGGCGCGAGCATCACCGAACACCCACGGATTGCCGTAGATGCCGCGCGCGATAAACACCGCGCTGGCACCAGAACTGCGCAGATGCTCCGCGGCATCCTCGGCGCAGAACACATCGCCCGAACCGATAACGGGAATTTCGACGGCGTCGGCAACCTCATCGACAACCGACCAATCGGCCTGGCCGGTGTAGAGCTGCGTGGCACAACGACCGTGCACGGCAACTGCAGAGGCGCCCGCCCCTTCAAGCATCTGGGCAAACGTTGCGGCGTTGCGGTCCTCGGCATAAAAACCCTTGCGGATCTTCACGGTCACGGGAACATGCGCCGCGCCCACCGCTGCCTCGACAATCTTCTCGGCCAGGTCGGGCGTGCGCATAAGCGCCGAGCCTTCGCCCTTAGTAACGACCTTGCGAGCCGGACAGGCCATGTTGATATCAATCAATGACAGGCGATCGCCCACACGCTCCTCGACGGCGGCGACGGCACTCGCAAACTGCTCGGGCTTGGAGCCAAAGAGCTGCACGCAAATCTGCTGCTCCTCGTCGGCCGGTAGCACCAGGCGCCAGGTCTTGTTGCTGGCATAGGCAAGGCCCGCCACGCTCACCATCTCGCTATAGGCGAGATTGGCACCGCGGCGGCGGCACATGATGCGATAAGCGGGATCGGTTACGCCCGCCATGGGAGCCATAAGGAACGGCTGCTCGGCATAGGCGCCCAGCAGCCGCTTGCTGTATTCGGAAAGCGCCATAGACCTACTCGTCCACCTTGAGGATCGCCATAAAGGCCTCCTGCGGGACCTCGACCGAGCCGATGGCCTTCATGCGCTTCTTGCCCTCTTTCTGCTTCTCGAGCAACTTGCGCTTACGCGAGATATCGCCGCCGTAGCACTTAGCAAGAACGTCCTTGCGACGCGCTTTGACGGTAGAACGGGCGATGATTTTGTTGCCGATAGCACCCTGGATGGGAACCTCGAACAGCTGACGCGGGATGATCTCCTTAAGTTTGTCGCACAGACCACGGGCCAGGCCATAGGCCTTGTCCTTATGGACGATAAACGACAGCGCGTCCACCTCGTCGCCCGAAAGCAAGATATCGAGCTTCACGAGCTCGGAGGGACGGTACTCGTTGAACTCGTAGTCGAGCGAGGCATAGCCCTTGGTACGACTCTTGAGCTGGTCAAAGAAGTCCAAGATGAGCTCGGCGAGCGGCATATCGAAGCGCATCTCGACCGATTTGCTCGTGAGGTGAATCATGTCGGTCGTTACGCCGCGGTGCTCGATGGCGAGCTGCATAACGGCACCCGTGTACTCAGGCGGGCAGATGATCTTTGCCTTGAGGTAGGGTTCCTCGATACGCTCAATGCGCGTGGCCTCGGGAAGGTCCTGCGGGCTGCGGACATCGATCATTTCGCCGTCGGTCTTGTAGACGTGATAGTCCACCGAGGGGCTCGTGGCAATGAGGTCAAGATTGAACTCACGCTCCAGGCGCTCCTTGACGACCTCCATATGCAGCAGGCCCAAGAAGCCCACGCGGAAGCCAAAGCCGAGCGCCACCGAGGTCTCGGGCTCCCACACCAACGACGGGTCGTTGACATGCAGCTTATCGAGCGCGTCACGCAGGCTCTCGTAGTCCTTGTTATCGATCGGGAACAGGCCCGTATAGACCATGGGCTTAGCCTCGCGGTAACCGGGAAGCGGCTCGGGGCAGGGGTTCGACGCCCAGGTAAGGGTGTCGCCCACGCGAACGGTCTCGGGGTCCTTCAGGCCCGTGACCACGTATCCGACCTCGCCGACCGTCAGCGCGTCGACCGGCGTCTCGGCGGGACGCTTGACGCCCACGCCATCGACCAAAAAGTCGCCCTTTGCCTGCATCATGCGCAAGGTATCGCCCTTTTTGATGGAGCCGTCAAAGATGCGCACCGTGGCGACGACGCCACGATACTCGTCGAAGTATGAATCCAGAATGAGTGCCTTGAGCGGCGCATTCGCATCGCCCTTGGGCGGAGAGATCAGAAAGACAATGGACTCCAGCAGATCGTGGATGCCCTCGCCGGTCTTGCCCGAGACACACACGGCATCATCGGCAGGGATCGCCAGGTCATCCTCGATCTCGGTCTTAACCTCGTCGGGATGAGCCGAGGGCAGGTCGATCTTGTTGATGGCCGGCACAATGTCCAGATTGGCGTTCATGGCAAGCGTCGCGTTGGAGACGGTCTGTGCCTCGACGCCCTGTGTGGCGTCGACAACGAGCACCGCGCCCTCACAGGCTGCCAGCGAGCGCGAGACCTCATAGGTAAAGTCCACGTGGCCCGGCGTATCGATCAGATTGAACTGATACGTCTCGCCATCGTCGGCGTCATAGGACACGCGAACGGCATTGGACTTGATCGTGATGCCGCGCTCGCGCTCGATATCCATGGTGTCGAGCAGCTGCGACTCCATGTCGCGCTCGTCGACGGTATGGGTGAGCTCGAGAATGCGGTCACTGATCGTGGACTTGCCATGGTCGATGTGCGCAACAATCGAGAAGTTGCGGATGTGGGAAATGTCAATTGAAGTATTCATGCGGACTATCTTACCCGAGCGGTACAAAAAATGGAGCCTGTTCCATAAAACAGGCTCCATTTATGCGCGTAATCTGTGTGGTGTGAAATTTACAACTTAAGCGTTGATGCTGTTCACGAGCTTGGCAAGACCGGACTTGCGGTTGGAAGCCTGGTTCTTGTGGATAACATGCTTGGCGGCAGCCATGTCGAGACGCTTGGTGACGGTCTTGAGGGCAGCCTGGGCCTTCTCGGCGTCGCCCTCGGCGACGGCGGACTGGACGTGCTTGGTCAGCGTCTTGAGCTCGGACTTGACAGCCTTGTTACGCATGCGAGCTGCCTCATTGGTGCGGATACGCTTCTTCTGAGACTTGATGTTTGCCACTTCTGGAGTTCCTTTCGAGTTCCTTGCAAAAAATGTATGACACCTCTGAGACACGGTGAGGTCATGCAAGCGCCTACTATAGCACGCTCCCCCTCAAAGGGATAGAACGAATTTGTCAAATAGGCAGGTATCATCACGATTTTCTCAAGATGTTCGTAATCCAGAGCAAAAGCGCGGTCTGAGAATCGGCCGAACCCTTGAGCGCGAGCTCCACATCAACGGCACCCTCGAGCGCTGCGACGAGCTCTGCCATCGAAAAGCGACGTGCCCAGGTCAGGTGATTCTTGACCTGCCAGGACTGGAGTTTGAGCGTTGCGGCCAGCTCACGACCCTGTCCGCGCGCATCGAGCGCCTTGGCAACGATAAGCTCGCGAATGCGGCCGCACAGCAATGTGTACGTCCACACGTAGCTCTTGGCGGGCAGCAGCCCAAAGAGCTCGAGCGACCGGCGCATATCGCGGGCCGAGACCGCGTTGAGGAAGTCCCAGGGCTGAACTTCGGCCGTGCGCACGATCCAGCGCTCCACATCGGCAAGCTCAATTTGCGGTGCCTCGACCATCTGGGCAAGCTTAGCCAAGTCGTTATCGAGCATGCGGGTGTTCTCACCCGAACGCGAGACGAGCTCCTCGGCGGCCGCCGTCGAGATCGACTTGCCGTGCTGCGTCGCCATCTGCTGCACGCGGCGCGGTAGCTCCCAGCGCTTGGTGCCGGAGCAATCGATCACAGCCTTCTTGTCGATCTTGGCGATCGCCTTATACAGGCGCGTGTTCTTGGCAAGCGAGTCGGCGATGATGAGGCAGACCGTTGTGGGGCTGGGACTCGCCAGATACTCGACGAGCGGCTCCGAGACCGCCTTGGCGAGCTTTGAGCAGCCGTCAAGGATTACCAGGCGAAACTCGCTGCCCATCGGAAAGGTGTTAAGCGATCCGATAATGGACTCGATATCGGGGTCTTTGGTCATGTCGCGCTCGTCGAGGTTGAACTCAACCATACCCGACTTTTCCAGACGCGCTTTCATACGCGAGACGGCGTGATCGCGCTTGACTCCGTCGGTACCGACAATCAGATATGCCGGCAGCAGACCGGTTTCGGACATTGCGCTCCCCTCCCGCAGGCCTTCGTATTCGTTCCGTGCCATTCTAGCCCAGGAGCCCACCACACGCCAACGACGTCGTCACGGTCGCTGGCATCGCATCGCAAAGCCATTCGCAGTCGGCGTGATGGTGATATCGCCGTGTTCGATGGTGCACGCGAACACGCCGCCCGCTTCCTTAACGGCATCGATGCAGGCATCGGACGGATGGCCGTATCGATTCCCCTCGCCCGCGCTCGCGAGGGAAAGCTCGGGCTTCAGGACGTCCAGCAACTCACCATCAACTGAAACCTTAGAGCCGTGATGCCCAAGTTTAAGGACATCGATATCCCCCACCTCCTGCACGAATTCCCGTTCTTGGTCAAGCTCGGCATCACCGGTGAGGAGTATGCGCAGGCCCTTGCCTTCCTGAACATAAGAGAGCAACAGGACAAGCGAGTCCTCATTTCCCTCGCCATCCACGGACTCGAATGGCCACACCACGCGGGCGCAAAAAGAGCCGATGTCGACCGTATCCCCACGGCACACCTGCCGATACTCCACGCCAGGTCGGTTCAATACCTCGGCAGGAGCATCCTCCAGCGCATCCGCCGCCACGGCAATCGTTCCGACCGAAAACTGTTCGAGCACGGCAGGCAGACCACCCCAGTGGTCCTCATCCCAATGCGTCACAAAGACGGCATCGATATGGTGCACGTTATTGCGAACCAACGCCGCCACCACGCGCTCGTCGAGCCCGCAGTCGACGAGCGCCACTGCGCCGCCCTGGCGAATAAGAATCGCATCGGCCTGGCCCACATCGAGCACCGTCACCGAAGGCGGAGCGAATCGATCCCAGTAGGCGTACGGAATCGCAGCCAAGAGCACCAGGCATGCAAGCCCCACCGCCATAGGACGTGCACGGGGACGCGGCCACCGGACAAGCAGAACCGCCAGCAAACACGGCACTAGGTAAATCCACTTGCTATCGGGCGGCACACTCACGGATGCTCCCGGCACGGCGGCAAACAGCTGCTCGAAAAACAGCGCGCAACGGGCGGCAATCATGGGCACAACGAGCGCCCAAGTCCGCAACGGTCCCACGAGCGAAAAGGGAACCAGCACGATGGACACGACGAGCAGTACGCTCACCACCGGACCGAGGACCGCATTTGCCAGCGGAGCAATGAGCGAGAACGCACCAAAGGCAGGAATGGTAATGGGAAGTGTCGCCAGTTGCGAGCACAGCGTGACGGAAAGCATGCCGGCAACGCCCAACGGAACACTAAGCTCACCCAAAGCGTAGGTCGCATAGGGGCAAAAGCACAGAATGGCTAAGACGCTGGCACATGAAAGCTGAAATCCCATCTCGAACAGAACCGTCGGCCGCAGCAGCACAAAGATGGACATGGTTACGAAGAGTGCCGAAATTCCGTGCCGGCGACGCCCCGCGCCGTTTACGACAAGCGTCGCGAACACCATGCAGCACGCGCGCACGGCCGAGGGAGACGCGCCCGTAAAGGCAACGTAGCCCACAAGCGTTATCGCCAATATCGCCCGCTGAAGACCACGTGAGCACCGAGTCTTTTGCAATACACCCTCGATTACAAACCCCACGATAGCCAAATGGCTGCCCGAGACGGCGATAAGATGCGCCGTTCCCGTCACCGAAAACCAGTCGCCCGCCGGCTGGGCGCGCAGCTCGGCCGAACGACCGCAGGCGACACCGGCTATGAGTGCACGCGCCGGGTCGGTCGCAGGCGCGATGGACGCAAGCAGCCCATTTCGCATCCGAAGAAGCGGCCCCGGAGAGTCCTCATCGACCGACAAAATCCGAACGACTTTAACCTTGCGCACCTCACCTCGGAGCACGCGCGATCGTCCATACGCATCGTTCTCAAAACGTGAAACGCGACCGATAACACGCACGTGCGCCCCGACCTTGAGCTCGAGGTCGCACGATAGGCGAACCATTGCCAAGTTCTTACCGTCCGCGCGTGCCTCGCAGGTATAGGAAAACACGTCGTCGTTTATGGATGGATCACCCTGCACGACAAACTCAAGGCTGCTTGCCGCTCGACCGTCGAGCGCCTTCGAGGCGCTTAGCGCGCCCACAGCCCACCAGGCCGAGACGACCGCTCCCGCCACAAGACCGACGGACGCGGCATACAGCCACCGCTTCCAAGGGGCAAGCCACGCACAAGATTGAGCCAGCACAACGAATACCGCCGCCGCAACGGGGATGGCCCAAAGCGGCCCGACCGCCGAAGCCCGCTCCCACAGCAGCGCATCGGCGGCCACGTTGAGCACCAAGGCGCAGCTCATGCACATGCCGGCACACAGAGCCATCGTCCACGGCATCAGAGGCCGCGGAGGCATCACATGCTCGCGCTCGGTCGCACTCATACGCAGATGGAATCTTTGATTTTGGCAAGCTTCTTCTCGCCGATTCCCGACACACGCATCAGATCGTCAACCGAGGCAAAAGCACCGTTCTTTGTCCGCTCATCGATAATCGACTGGGCCATGGAGGGACCGATGCCAGAGAGCGTCTGCAGCTCTGCCGCGCTTGCCGTATTGATATTTACTAGGCCTGTTGCGCCACTCACGCCCGATGATGCGGAAGCCCCACCATCAACACCGGCTTCCGAAATGGACGCCTGCTGTTCCCCTACCGTTGGAACGTGGATTTTTTGTCCATCAATGACCTTAGATGCCCGATTGAGCCCCGTAACGTCTGCCTCGGGCGCCAGCCCGCCGGCGGCATCAATCGCCTGAGCCACCCGCGCGCCATCCTTGAGGCGATATACACCGGGCGACACAACGGCGCCATCAACATCGACATAAACCTCTGCCGCGGCAGACACCTTAGGCGAAGAGCCTTCGGATGTCTTTCCGCTCGAGGCATCGCCGGATCCCGGCTCCACCAACGAGCCCGAACCGTCAGTGTGCTCAAACGACACGCCGCCGGCACCGCCGCCAAGGTTCGCCATCGCCAGTCCACTCGCCATCGCAATGACGACCAGTATCGCCATCACCACTGCCTTATGACCGAGCAGCTTGTCCGCCAAACGGTCCATCCGTTTGACCCGTTCGTGTTGTTCGCGCTGCGCCATAGCAAAACCTCCCAACAACATCGTGTCAGGAAAGGAGTTCCGCAACAGCCACGCCCCAAAACCGGTTTTCTCGGTCAAACCAAAAGCTGACCAAAACCTTGCACAAATCTGTCCATTTATTCAGGCACGCGTCAGCAAATGAACACTTAGCCGCAAAATGCCCAGATAGCAAAAGACCGACGATGCAAAATCACCGCCGGTCTATGCACAACATTATTCGTGATCTTGGTAAATCTCACGTGGAGCGAGCTCCGAATGTTTGCGTTTTAAGGTCTTAGGGGCCTTATACGTGTTGCTCTCGAAGTCGATGTACTCGGTCTGCTTGAGCAGGCGCTCGATCATCTCCTCATGATCGAACAACTCCCAGGCCTCGTGCACAGCATCGAGTTTAGCGTGCGTCTCGGGACGGCGCGGCATAAATAGCGTGCAGCAGTCGGGAGCGGCCTCAGTCGAGATATCGAACGTACCGATCTCCTCGGCGCGCGCGATGATCTCCTGCTTGTCCGAACCGATGAGAGGGCGGAACACGGGGATCTTCACGGCCTCGTTGACGGCCATGATGTTCTCAAGCGTTTGGGAGGCAACCTGCCCAAGCGATTCGCCCGTAACGATGGCCTTGGCGCCCTCGATGTGTGCAATGCGCTCGGCAACCGAATACATAATGCGGCGATACATGATCACGCGCAGATTGCTGGGACAGGTAACCGAAATCTCACGCTGGCAGTCGCCAAACGGCACCACGTACAGGCGGCCGATCTGGACACCCGGCTCAAGCGCACGGATGATGTCCTGCACCAAATACTCGCTCGTATCGGGCGTCTGCGGACGACCAGAGAAATGTACCGGCACGCACACCGCGCCGCGACGCGCGAGCATCCAGGTCGCCACCGGAGAATCGATACCCGAGGAAAGCAGCGTCACGACCTTGCCGGCAGAACCCACCGGCAGACCGCCCACGCCGCGCTCGGAGCGCGCGTACACATAAAAGCTACCCTGGACCACCAGTACGTGCACCATCGCATCGGGGTCGTGCATCTGAACCTTTTTATCAGGAAACGCCTCGCACAGCACCTCGCCCACCTGACGATTGATGTCAATCGAGGTTAGCTCATAGTCAGTATTGGAGCGCTTGGCGTGCACCTTAAACGAATCGAAGGAACCAAACTCGCGCAGCGCCTTCACGGCGGCGGCGCAGTACTCCTGCGGGTCGCGGTTAGTGTGATACGCCAAAGACACACGAGCAACGCCGGGAACGGTGCGAATGACACGCGCCGCCTCATCGGCCTGATGCTCGTTAAAGGTCACGAGGATATAACCGGAAATTCGAGACACGGCATTCACGGAAAAGGCGGCCAAGGCCGCCTTGATGTTATCCATGAGGATATGCTCAAAATGTGCGCGGTTCTTGCCCTTCAGTCCAACCTCGTGATAGTGGACCAGACAGACGCGAGCTGCCATTTAGGCTTCAGCAACCTTGTGGCCGAGCGCCTTCTCGTAACGGGCCTCGTCGTAAGAGATGTCGCCGTCGACAATCTCGTCCATAGCCATCGAGATGGTATCGGCACCGGAAAGCCCGATGGTGATGTCATCGACATCCTGGACGGCAAGCACGCGGTTGTGCTGGCCACGCAGCATGCTATTGATGTCGCAGGCGCGCTTGGAGGCAAGCGAAGCGAGCAGGAAGCGGTTGTGATCGGTCTTCTCCAGAAGATCGTCAATGCAAGGCTTTACAACGGACACGGACCTCAGATCCTTTCATGCATATCGAGAACGCGAACGAGCTCATCGGTCGCGCGGTCGAGATCGTCATTCACCACGACGTCGTCGTAGCGGTCGGCAAGGGCAAGCTCATGGGCGGCGTTTGCCATACGCAGCTCGATTGTCTCGGGCGTCTCGGTACCGCGATCGACCAGACGCTCGCGGAGCACCTCAAGCGAAGGCGGCTTGATAAAGATCAGCACGGCCTCGGGAAAACGCTCCTTAACCTGCAGGGCACCCTGGACATCGATCTCCAAAATCAGAGAGGCGCCCGAGGCGAGCTTGGACTGGACCTCGCTCACCAACGTGCCGTAGCAGTTACCGTGGACCTCGGCCCACTCAACAAACTCACCGTTTGCCACGCGGCGGTCGAACTCCTCGCGCGTCAGAAAAAAGTAGTTGACGCCGTCGACCTCACCTTTGCGTGGTGCTCGCGTGGTAGCCGAAACCGTCAGGCCCAGATTCGAGCGGCGCTCGCGCACACGAGTGACGAGCGTACCCTTGCCTGCGCCTGACGGTCCAGAAATCACAAAGAGCTTGGAATCCTGAGCGCTCACTTATTTGGTCAGCTGCTCGAGGAGCTGCTCGCGCTGACGGACGCCGAGGCCCTGGACGCGACGGGTAGCGGAGATACCGAGCTCCTCCATGATCTTGGCGGCCTTGGCCTTGCCATAACCAGGGAGAGACTCGATGAGGGTGGAAACCTTCATGCGGGAAGCGATGGGGTCATCGGAGTTGAGCACGGACTCGAGGGACTTCTCGCCCTTCTTGATCTGCTCGCGAAGCTCAGCGCGGGCGTGACGTGCGGCAGCAGCCTTCTCAAGAGCCTGCTTGCGCTGCTCATCGGTAAGCTGAGGGAGTGCCATTCGTACCTCCAAAAAGTTGGGTTATATCTGATTCAATAATTGGCATTTTAGCACGTAGAACGTACAAAATGCCCAATCGCGGCTCCATAGGTTAGACGATACCCGCAAAAAGTGCAATATACTGCGCCCAAAGTTAAGCCCCTGACCTGCGATTCCACACAAAGAATGGGAAAGTTTACGCAGGCACAGGGGCTATTTTGTGCTAATGAGACCCAAAAGTGGTGACTTGAGGGAAACTTTTAGGCGACGTTTTCGACCAGCTCGGCAACGATAGCGTCAAAGGCGGCAACCGGGTCGTCGGCACCGGTGATGGGTCGGCCCACCACGATGTGGCTCGCACCGCGCTCGATAGCCTGGGAGGGCGTCGCCACGCGGGATTGATCGCCCAGGGCGGCGCCAACCGGACGCACGCCCGGAGTCACGATCAGCGCGTCGGGGCCCAGCAGCTCGCGCATGTCATGGGCCTCCATCGGCGAGCACACGATGCCGTCGATGCCGTTGGCCTGGGCAAGCTTTGCCAGACGGGCGGCTTCCTCGGCCACAGGCGACTCAACGCCGATCTCGGCCAGCGAATCCTGGTTCATGCTCGTAAGTACGGTGATAGCAACGAGCTTGGCGCGGTCCTCGCGCGCCTCCTCGGCACCCTCACGGCAGGCAGCGAGCATAGCGCCTGAGCCCAGACCGTGGACCGAAAGCAGGTCGGCGCCGGCAAGCGAGGCAGAACGGGCGGCACCGCGCACCTGATGCGGAATGTCATGAAACTTGAGGTCGAGGAAGACCTTAAAGCCCAAGTCCTTGAACGTCTTGACGATCTCGGGGCCCTCGGCGTAATAGAGCGTCATGCCAACCTTAAGCCAAGCGGCATGACCAGAAAGCTCGTGGGCGAGCTCGAGCGCACGCTCACGGTCACAGTCGAGGGCGACGATAACGCGGTCGCGGGCATCGGTCTCTAGCATTCGAAAGCACCTACCAGCTCGTTGATGTCCTTCACGCCCTGGGACTCCGCCCAGGCCTCGAGCTCGCGCGCGATCTTGAGCGAAGCGCACGGATCGACAAAGTTGGCCATGCCGACCGACACGCAGGTGGCGCCGGCCAGGATAAACTCGGCCGCATCTTCGCCCGTCATGACGCCACCGACACCGTTGATGGGGATATCGACGGCCTGGGCAACCTCCCAGACCATGCGCACGGCGATGTGGTGGCACAGCGGGCCCGAAAGGCCGCCCTTGGGCTTGGCCACGCGGGACTTGCGGGTGTGAACGTCGATGGCCATGCCCTGGATAGAGTTGATGACCGAAAGGCCGTCGGCGCCGGCGGCCTCGAGAGCCTTGGCGATCTCGGCAACGTTAACCGGAGCCATCTTTACGAACAGCGGCTTATCGGTCACCTTACGGCAGGCAGCCATAACGGCAGAGGCGCCCTCGGGCGAGGAGCCCATGGCGGCACCGCCGGCGGCGATATTGGGGCAGCTCACGTTGATCTCGTAGCCGGCAGCCCAGGGGCACAGCTCGACATACATCTCGAGCGCGCGGACAAACTCCTCGACGGAGTGACCGGCGACCTGGCAGATGACCTGGCAACCGTCCTTGGAGAGCTGCTCGAGCCACGGACCGGACTCACGGGCAAAGGCAGCCACGCCGGGGTTCTGAAGGCCCACGGAGTTGATCATGCCGCCCGGGATCTCAGCCATGCGGGGCGCGGGGTTGCCGGGCCAGGGCTCGGCAGCACAACCCTTGGTGGTGATGGCGCCCAGCTGGGAGACATCGAAGAAGTTCTGGAACTGCCAACCGTAGCCAAAGGTACCGGCTGCGGTGTTGATGGGGTTTTGCATCTTGACGCCGCCGAAATCGACGGCCATGTTCACAGTACCCACTAGAAGACCACCACCTTGGAAGCATCGAACACGGGGCCGCACATGCAGGCGCCCTTCATACCGTCGACCGTCTCGACATTGCAGGTGTTGCAGGCGCCAAAGCCACAGCTCATCATGCGCTCGAGCGACACCTCGCAGTACGCACCGGCCTCGGCAGCAGCGGCGGCGACCTTCTTCATCATGACGGCGGGACCGCAGCTGGCGACGTAGTCGTAGCCGCCCTCGCCGAGCAGCTCGGCGGCAGGATCGGTGCAAAAACCGTGCGTGCCGAGCGAGCCGTCGTCGGTGCAAACGTCGACCGTATCGCACAGAGCGCGGAACTCATCGATACCCACAGCCTTGGACGCGGTGCCAAAGCCCAGGCACACGTCGACGGCCACACCCTGCTCGGCAAGCTTACCGGCAAGGCACAGCACGGGCGGAACACCGATGCCGCCCGCAACGAGCAGCGCTTTCCTGGTGCCCTCGGGCACAAGCCAGCCGCGTCCGCCGGGGCCCAGCAGATTAGAGGTGGAACCGGGGGCCATCTGCGACAGACGACGGGTGTCGTCGCCCACGACGGCGTACCACAGCTCGACGGTGCCGGCCTGGGCGTCGGCGCGATAGAAGCTCAGGGGCACGCGAAGCAGCGAGGACGCATCACCGGGCACGGCAATGTTCACAAACTGACCGGGCTTGAGCGCACTTGCAAGCTTGGGGGCCGAGATGACGAGCGAGAAGATGCCGTCGGCAATCTCCCGGTTCGAGACGACCTCAAAGTCGTGCATGCGTGCAGTGGAAGGTGTGGGCATAGACGCTCCAATCCCCCATGCGGTTGCATGGTCAAAACGAACAGAAAGCGCGGCACCGCAAGGGCACCGCGCACAAAAGCGATAAGGCTATGCTAGCAGATGCAGCCGTCGGCGAGCGTCTGCTTACCGCCGACAAACACATCGGTGGCACGACCGGTGAGCGTGCGGCCGGCAAAACCGGAGTTCTCGGCACGCGACTCGTATCCATCCTCGCCGACCGTCCAGGTGGCGGACGCGTCGAACACGGTCAGGTCGGCAACGGAGCCCGCCTTGACCTGAACCTGGTCGAGGCCCAGGATCTCACGCGGCTTGATGGCCATGAGCTCGACGATGCGGCCCATACTCATCTTGCCCGTGTTGACCAGCTCGGTGAGTACGAGCGACAGCGAGGTCTCGAGGCCGATCATGCCAAAGGGCGCAAGCTCGAACTCGCGCGCCTTCTCCCACGGGGTGTGGGGAGCGTGATCGGTGACGATAGCGTCGACGGTGCCGTCGATGACGCCCTGACGGATGGCCTCGGCGTCCTCGTCGGTGCGCAGCGGCGGGTTGACCTTGAGCGAGGTGTTGTAGGTCTCGTCCAGGTCGTTCTCGGTCAGGAACATGTGGTGCGGAGTGGCCTCGCAGGTAACCTGAACACCAGCGGCCTTACCGGCGCGCACGATCTCCAGGCCATGGGCGGTGGAGATGTGCTGAATGTGCAGCTTGGCGCCGGTCAGCTTGGCGATCTCGATGTCGCGAGCGATCTGGAGCTCCTCGCCGGCAGCCGGCCAGCCCTCGAGAGCCAGACGGGTCGAGACCTTGCCCTCGTTGATCTGGCCGTGGCCGACCAGGTCCTCGTCCTGGCAGTGGCTCATAAAGACCTTGCCGAACATCTTGCCGTAGTCCATGCAGCGACGGAGCATGCCCGCGCCCTGCACGCCGCGACCGTCATCGGTGAAGGCGACGGCGCCGTGGGCGACCATGTCACCCATCTCGGACATGGCCTCGCCCTTAAGACCGCGGGTCATGGCGCCCGACGGATAGACGCGGCAGTGACCGACCTCGGCAGCACGGGACTTGACGAACTCCACGACGGTGCCGTTATCGGTGACGGGATCGGTGTTGGGCATGGCGCACACGCCGGTAAAGCCGCCCTTGGCAGCAGCGCGGGTGCCGCTCTCGATGTCCTCTTTGACCTCGTAGCCGGGCTCACGAAGGTGAACGTGCATATCCACCAGGCCGGGGACGAGGTACTTGCCGGAAAGGTCGCGGACCTCGGCTCCCTCGACGGCGAGATTCTCGCCGACCTCGGCGATCTTATCGCCGTCAATCAGGACGTCAACGACACCGTCAAGCTCGACGGACGGGTCGACGACGTGGGCATTCTTAAGAAGCAAGGCCATTATCGGCACCTCCAAGCAGCAGATACAGGATAGCCATACGCACGCAGATACCGGCGTAGACCTGCTCCAGGATGACGGAGCGTTGCGGGTGGTCGGCCATATAGGAGTCGAACTCGACGCCGCGGTTGATGGGGCCCGGGTGGCAGATAATCGCATCGGGCTTCATGAGCTTCTCGCGGTCCTTGGTCAGACCGAAGAGCTTGTGGTACTCACGAATGGTCGGGAACGGGGCACCCTCGAGGCGCTCCTGCTGCACGCGCAGCATGTAGACGACGTCCAGCTCGGGCAGGACGGAATCGAGGTCGCTCGTCACGTGGTCGCAGCCCAGGACCTCGGGCGCCGGCGGCAGCAGCGTGCCGGGGGCGACGGCGTAGGTCTCGCAGCCCATGATCTTAAGGGCGGGGATCAGCGAACCGCAAACACGGGAGTGCGCGATATCGCCGACGATGGCGACCTTCAGACCGTGGAAGTCGCCCTTGTGCTCCCAGATGGTGTACAGGTCGAGCAGGGCCTGCGTGGGATGGTTGTGCTTGCCGTCGCCGGCGCAGATGACGCTCGCGGGCGAGTTCTGCGTGACGATGTAGGGAGCACCGGCGTGCTTATCTCGCACGACGATGCAGTCGATCTTATAGGCGTTGAGGGTCTCGACGGTGTCGACGAGGCTCTCGCCCTTGACCGTGGAGGTCGAGGAGCCGCCAAAGTTGAGGCTGTCGGCCGAAAGACGCTTCTCGGCGAGCTCGAAGGAGCTGCGGGTGCGCGTCGAGGGCTCGTTGAACATGTTGACGATGGTCTTGCCCTTGAGCGTGGGGACCTTCTTGATCGCACGCTCGTTGACCTCGGAGAACGCCTTGGCGGTCTCGAGGATGAGCTTGATGTCCTCTTCGGAGTACTCGGTAATGTCGATCAGGTGCTTATGGTTGAACGCCACGGTACTACTCACCTCCCAGCGGCGCGGAGCCCACGTGGGAACCCGGCGCGACGTCGTTAATCTCGACAGCGGTGTGGCCGTCGACTTCCTTCATATATAGGTGCACGTTCTCCTCATGCGACGAGGGAACGTTCTTGCCGACAAAGTCCGGCGAGATGGGGAGCTCGCGGTGGCCGCGGTCAACGAGGACTGCCAGCTCGATGCGGCTCGGACGGCCCAGGTCCATGACGGCGTCGAGAGCGGCGCGAATGGTACGGCCCGTATACAGGATGTCGTCCACCAAAACGACGCGTTTGCCATCGACGCTGAAGGGAATGTTGGTGGCGTGGATCGCGGGAGCGAAATTGGTAGCGTAGTCATCGCGGTAGAAGCTAATGTCGAGGCTGCCGAGCGGAACGTCGACGCCCTCGATCTCCTTGATCTCCTCGGCGAGCTTCTTTGCCAGAAGGTCGCCGCGCGTGACGATGCCGACCAGAGCGAGGTCTTCACAGCCCTCGTTGCGCTCGAGAATCTCGTGCGCGATGCGGGTCATCGCTCGATTGACGGCGGTCTCGTCCATGATGACCGCCTTGGGGGAAGTCGTGCCCATCGATCTCCTTCCTCACATGTCTTGACTGCTGACACAGTCAAAAAAATAGATGCCCGACCGCTCAAAGCGGACCAGACACCCACAGGAAGGGCTGCTCTTTGGCAGCTATGTAATTCCATGTGGGTATCTCGTACCCCTTTAATGGTCAAGCGATAGTGTAGCCAACCTCGAGCTTAATTGCGAGCATAAATACAGGGCAATCCGTAAACGGAGCCCAATGCTCAATAAAACTATATATATTTGTGGGACGAGCTTGAAAACGTACGCACGAGCTGGCATAATCCCCTCTGCTGCACGCAAATCGGATCTACGTCCAGGGCCGTGGCGTGAGCACTATCGCCAAAAGAGGAATATCTCTGTGTAGATTACGCACAGGGAACTGCTTCTGTGCTATAGTTCAGGCTTGTTTGTTAACGCGACATGTTCGTTTGTCGCCCAAGGAGGGTCAGTTATGTCCAAAGTTTGCGAAGTTTGCGGTAAGCACCCCGTTGCCGGTCGCTCCATCAGCCACTCTCACCGCGTCACCAACCGTAAGTTCCGCCCCAACATCCAGCGCGTCTACGTGCTCGTCGATGGTCACCGTCGCAAGATGAACGTTTGCTCCACCTGCCTCAAGTCCGGCAAGGTTGCGCGCTCCTAAATAAGGTCTTACCAACAAGTACCTCGGACTCTCCGGGTCAAAGACCTCGCGTTCACATAGAACTTACCAAAGGAGCCCTCCCCTACGGAGGGTTCCTTTTTGCACTCATTGGGGACAGACTTACATGAGTGCTTTCACGCATTGGGGACAGACATGAAGCACGCATGCGACGCACTGACTGGCTCCGGCCCCTGCCTCACGCAGCATCCTTCCAGCCTGCAGTTGCCTTGGTCACGCTTGTAGCGCCGATGCCGGTGATACGGGCAATTTGCTTGACCGTGAGATGCGCCCGCCTAAGCCTCAGCAGACACGCATCGCGTTCGGGGCGTGGCAGGGCTTTGAGCAGTGCAGGATCTATGCTCGGCAGAACTTCGCGCGCAACGGAAAGGGCCTCCTCATCGGGGATCCGCCGGCGTGGAAGAACCTCCATTGACCAGATGCGCCCGGCAACTTCCTCGAGATGCTCGCAATAGCAACGGGAGCCACCGACAATATCGAGCATAGGAGCCGCATCACAGATGTCAAAGGGATCATAGCCCAGCTGATACGCCTTATAGCTTGACCAGCGGTACGCATCGAGCGAGTCAAGCGCACCCTTCACGGGATTGAGATGAATATAGTCGAGCAGCTGCACCGCCTGCGTGTCCGACTCAACCGCGACCCGCGAATAGCGATTGTCAAACAGATGTCCCGTTCTCCCCGTTTTTCCATTGAAATACTTAGCATATGCCGTCAGCGCGCACTGCATTGCCTTTGAAAGGTTGTCAAATGGGTCATCAACCATCAAATGGAAGTGATTGTCCATAAGGCACCAAGCCAACACCGCCACTTCATGGCGCGCAAACCTGTCCGAGATATCCGATAAGAAACGATAACGGTCGGAGTCATCTTCAAAAATAATCTGTTTGGAGTTGCCGCGGTCAAAGACGTGGTAATAGCCGGTGATCGAAACGGGGCGGGCGCATCGGGGCATAATCTCTCCTTTCAAAACTGTTCAGGCAACACCTAAAAGGAGAGAAGCAACGCGAAATGCTGAGCCTGCAACCTATTTATATCCAATAAGCGGCAATAACAGGCCCAGAACGGCAAAATGGCAAAACGATGTCTGTCCCAAATGAGTGAAAGCACTCATGTAAGTCTGTCCCCAATAAGCGGGTAAGCGGGGAGATGCAGCAGGCAGATAGTTCTAGTTAAAACGCTTCATTTTATTGAAGCGTTTTAGTGTGCCTTTTAGAGGAATCTGGCCGTTCACCGAATTATTTCTTGCTATCATGCAAGGCGTAGGGTAAATCTCCGATCGCAAGGAGACACAAATGGTGAAAAAGTCACCGGAAAACACTACTCCCGCAATTGTGGACAACGTAGAGGCGCTTGAGGCTAAGCTCGCTCAGATGCGAGAGGCCCAGGCGCTTTTTGCTACGTACACGCAGGAGCAGGTCGACAAGATCTTCTATGAGGCCGCCATGGCCGCCAACAAGGCTCGTATCCCGTTGGCGAAGATGGCCATCGAGGAGACCGGCCGCGGCGTTCTTGAGGACAAGGTCATCAAGAACCACTACGCCGCAGAGTACATCTACAACGCTTACAAGAACACCAAGACCTGTGGTGTCCTGGAGCGCGACGAGGCTTATGGCATCACCAAGATCGCCGAGCCCATCGGTATCGTGGGCGCCGTCATCCCGACGACCAACCCCACCTCCACTGCGATCTTCAAGACGCTGATCAGCCTGAAGACCCGCAACGCCATCATCATCTCCCCGCACCCGGCTGCCGCCAAGTGCACCATCGCCGCCGCCAAGCTCGTGCTTGACGCCGCCGTCAAGGCCGGCGCCCCCGAGGGTATCATCGGCTGGGTCGATGTCCCCTCCATCGAGCTGACCAACATGGTCATGCGCGACGTCGACATCATCCTCGCCACCGGTGGCCCGGGCATGGTCAAGGCCGCCTACTCCTCGGGCAAGCCCGCCTTGGGCGTTGGCGCCGGTAACACCCCGGTCGTCATCGACGACACCGCCGACGTGCTGCTCGCCGTCAACTCCATCATCCACTCCAAGACCTTCGACAACGGCATGATCTGCGCTTCCGAGCAGTCCGTGACCGTCATCGACACCATCTATGACCAGGTTAAGGCCGAGTTCCAGAAGCGCGGCTGCTACTTCGTCAAGCAGGGTGCCGAGATGGAGGCCCTGCGTGCCGCCATGTTCAAGAACGGCGCCCTCGATCACCGCATCCCCGGCATGGCTGCCGCCAAGATCGCCGAGCTCGCAGGCATCGAGGTTCCCGCCAAGACCAAGATCCTGATCGCCGAGGTCACCTCCACCGACCCCGCCAAGGAGGAGTTCTCCCACGAGAAGCTCTCCCCGGTCCTGGCCATGTACCACGCCAAGGACTTCCAGGAGGCCGTCGACAAGGCCGAGCACCTGGTGCTCGCCGGTGGCCCGGGCCACACCGCCTCTCTGTACGTGCACCCCGCCCAGGCCGAGAAGATCAGCCTGTTCGAGCACGTCATGAAGGCCTGCCGTATCGTCATCAATACCCCGTCCTCGCACGGCGGCATCGGTGACCTGTACAACTTTGGCATGAAGCCGTCTCTGACCCTGGGCTGCGGCTCCTGGGGCGGCAACTCCGTCTCCGAGAACGTTGGGGTGAAGCACTTGATCAACGTTAAGACTGTGGCCGAGCGCCGTGAGAACATGCTGTGGTTCCGCGCTCCCGAGAAGGTCTACTTCAAGAAGGGTTCCACGCCCGTCGCCCTCGACGAGCTCGGTACCGTCATGGGCAAGAAGCGTGCCTTCATCGTCACCGACCAGTTCCTCTTCAAGAATGGCAACACCCGCGCCATCGAGGCCAAGCTCGACGAGATGGGCATCGCCCACGACTGCTTCTACGACGTCGAGCCCGATCCGTCGCTGCAGTGCGCACGTCGCGGCGCCAAGCAGATGGCTCTCTTTGAGCCGGACGTCATCATCGCCGTCGGCGGTGGCTCCGCTATGGACGCCGGCAAGATCATGTGGATGATGTACGAGCACCCCGAGTGCAAGTTTGAGGACATGGCCATGGACTTCATGGACATCCGCAAGCGTATCTTCACTTTCCCCGAGATGGGCAAGAAGGCCTACTTCGTCGCCGTCCCGACCTCTTCGGGTACCGGCTCCGAGTGCACGCCGTTCGCCATCATCACCGACAAGGAGACCGGCATCAAGTGGCCGCTCGCCGACTACGCGCTGCTCCCCAACATGGCTATCGTCGACGCCGACAACTGCATGACCGCCCCGCGCGGCCTGACCGCTGCCTCCGGCATCGACGTCATGACCCACGCCATCGAGTCCTACGTCTCCATCATGGCTTCCGACTACACCAAGGGCCTCTCCGAGCGCGCTGCTAAGCTCGTCTTCGAGAACCTGCCCTCCAGCTTCACGAACGGCGCCAAGGACCCGCACGCCCGCGAGGAGATGCACAACGCCTCCTGCATGGCCGGCATGGCCTTCGCCAACGCCTTCCTGGGCCTCAACCACTCCATGGCCCACAAGCTCGGCGCTTTCCATCACCTGCCCCACGGCCTCGCAAACGCCGTCATCCTGACCCGCGTCATGCGCTACAACGCCGCCGAGGCTCCCGTCAAGATGGGCACGTTCTCCCAGTATCCTTACCCCAACGCGCTGCACAACTACGCCGAGATGGCCAAGTACTGCGGCATCGAGGGCAAGGACGACAAGGAGGTCTTCGAGAACTTCATCACGAAGCTCGAGGAGCTCAAGGACTTCATCGGCGTCAAGAAGACCATCGCCGACTACGGTGTTGACGAGCAGTACTTCCTCGACACCCTCGACGAGATGACCGAGCAGGCATTCAACGACCAGTGCACCGGCGCAAACCCGCGCTACCCGCTCATGAGCGAGATCAAGGAGCTCTACCTGGACGCCTACTACGGCCGCGAGCCTCAGGACTACGCCGTCTGCTAGTTTTAGCACGGTTTTTAACGGCGGGGGTGCACGGGTGTTTCACACACCCCCGCCGTCGCTTCTATCGCATCGTTGAAAGGATGCAACCATGCTGCTACCCGATTCCAAGACCGAGCTCGTCCGCCGTGGCAACAAGGTCGTTTACGACCTGGGCGACAAGATTGTCAAGGTCTTTAACGAGACCAAGCCTGTCTCCGACGTGTTCAACGAGGCTTTGAATCTTGCCCGCATCAATGAGTGCGGCATCCGCAGCCCCAAGGCTCTCGAGGTTTCCCAGCTCGAGAACGCCAACGGCTGGGCGCTCGTGACCGAGAAGGTTCCGGGCACCACCCTTGCCGAGAAGATGACTGCCGAGCCCCAGCGCTTTGGTGAGTATCTCGAGATGTTCGTCGACCTCCAGATCGAGATCCACGGCTACACCTCCCCGCTGCTCAACCGTCAGCGCGACAAGTTCGCCCGCATGATCGACAGCCTTGATCAGCTCAATGCCACCACGCGCTACAACCTTCAGGAGCGTCTGGACGGCATGACCAAGGAGTTCAAGGTCTGCCACGGCGACTTCAACCCCTCCAACGTCATCGTCGGCGACGACGGCCAGCTCTATGTGTGCGACTGGGCACACGCCACCCAGGGCTCCCCTGCTGCCGACGTTGCCACCACCTACCTGCTCTTCGCCCTCAACAGCAAGGATCAGGCCGAGGCCTACCTGGAGCTCTACTGCGACCGCGCCGACATGCCCATGCAGGTCGTGCGTCAGTGGACGAGCATCGTCGCCGCTTCCGAGCTCGCTCGTAAGCGCAACGTGAACGATGAGTTCCTGAAGAACTGGATCGACGTCGTCGATTATCAGTAATATCTGAGCGATTTATTTCGCATCGGAGGCACAAGAAAACCCCGCAGCTCATATGGGCTGTGGGGTTTTCCTTTACCCATCGAGTTTATTCACGCAACAAAATAGACTGCTCCGCATCTCTTCCTAAGAGAGATACGGAGCAGTCCCGCAATTACATCTAATAGCAGAAACGTCGATTAACGGCGGGCCGCCTTAACAAGCTCGGCAACCTTGGCGACGACCTCGTCAATCGCCACGTCCTCGCGCTCGCCCACGGCACGGTCCTTGAGCTCAACGGTGCCATTCTTAAGGCCACGCTTGCCAAGCACCACCTGATACGGGAATCCCATAAGGTCGTTATCGGCAAACTTAAAGCCGGGACGCTCGTCGCGGTCGTCGACGACGACCTCGATACCCTCGGCGCACAAGCCCTCGACGATTTGGTCGCAGACGGTTGCGCACTCCTCCTTCTTGGGATCGAGCGGAATCACAGCGACCTCGTACGGGGCAACGGAAACCGGCCAGACGATACCGTGCTCGTCGTTGTGCTGCTCCACGACGGCAGCAAGCGAGCGGGACACGCCCACGCCGTAGCAACCCATGATAAGCGGCTTCTCCTTGCCGTCCTCGTCCATAAAGGTGGCGCCCATGGCCTCGGAATACTTGGTACCCAGCTGGAAGACCTGCGAGACCTCGATGCCGCGAGCAGCAGAGAGCGGCTTGCCGCAGTGCGGGCAGGGATCGCCGGCAACGACGGTGACCAGATCTGCCCACTCATCGACGGTAAAGTCGCGCTCGGGGCAGGCACCGGTAAAGTGATAATCGACCTCGTTGGCACCGCAGGCCCACTGCTTGGACTCGCGCAGGCTCTCGTCGCACACCAGACGGATGCCCTCGGGCAAGTTAACCGGTCCGATAAAGCCCTTGTGCAGACCGTAGGTCTGGAGCTCCTCGTCCGTCATCATGCGATAACCCTTGCCAAAGACATGCTCGGCCTTGCAGTCGTTGAGCTCATGATCGCCCGGGACGATGGCCACGACGGGCTTGCCCTCGGCATCGATGAGCGCCAGGGACTTGCGCGTGCCGTTCTCGGGGAACCCAAAGAACTTAGCAACGGCCTCAATGGTGCCCATGCCCGGAGTCTCGACCTTGGTAAGCGTACCGTCGCCGGGGCCCTCGGTCACGACGACCTTGGTGCTTGCAGCCTCATCATCGGCGGCAAAACCGCAGTCATCGCAATAGACGAGAGAAGCCTCGCCGGCGTCGGCCAAAGCCATGTACTCGACGGAGGTATCGCCACCGATCTCGCCGGAGTCGGCAACGACGGGCAAGGCCTTGATGTAGCAGCGCTCGCAAATGTTAGCGTAGGCCTGCTTCATCTTGTCATACTCCTCCTGCAAGCTCTCCTGCGTGGCGGAGAAGCTGTAGGCATCCTTCATGATGAACTCGCGACCGCGCATCAGGCCAAAACGGGGACGGAACTCGTCGCGGAACTTATCCTGGATGTGATAGAGATTCACTGGCAGCTGCTTATAGGAGCGCAGCTCGTTGCGCACCAGGGCCGTGACGGTCTCCTCGTGCGTGGGGCCCAGCACGAACTCGCGACCATGACGGTCGTCAAAGCGCACAAGCTCCTTGCCATAGGCATCGATACGGCCGGACTCACGCCACAACTCGGCATCGACCATGATAGGCATCATAAGCTCCTGGGCGCCGGCGGCGTCCATCTCGTCGCGCACGATGTTCTCAATCTTGCGAATCGAGCGCCATGCGAGCGGCAGGTAGGAATACAGACCGGCGGCCTCCTTGCGGATCATGCCGGCACGGAGCAGCAGGCGGTGGCTGGCGAGCTCAGCGTCCGCCGGATCCTCTTTAAGCGTCGGCGCATAGAGCTTAGACATATACATTGCTCGGGTCATTTATTTCTCCTCAATAAGCTTGTCGACCTCTGCCATAAGCGCGTCGACAATTTGGTCCTCAGCTACTTTACCAATGATCTGGCCATGCGAAAAGAGCAAGGCCTGACCACGTCCGCAAGCAACGCCCAGGTCGGCATCAGAAGCCTCACCGGGGCCATTAACGGCACATCCCATGACGGCAATCGAAAGCGGCGCGGAATAGTTCTTAAGCCGCTCGGTGACCTCCTCGGCGATTGGGATGAGGTTGACCTGGCAGCGGGCACACGTGGGGCACGAGACGATCTCGGGGCCACGGCGGCGAAGGCCCAGCGACTGCAGGATGCCCCAGGCGACCGGCGGCTCCTCGACCGGGTCGGCCGTGAGCGAGACGCGCATGGTGTCGCCAATGCCCTCGGAGAGCAGAATACCCAGTCCCACAGAGCTCTTAACGGTGCCCTGGAGCTTGGTACCGGCCTCCGTCACGCCCAAATGAAGCGGAACATGGGGGATTTCGCGCGACAGGGCACGATAGGTATCAAGCGTCGTAGACACGCTATGTGCCTTGGCGGAAAGCACGATGTTGGTAAAGCCGCGATCCTCAAAATGTTTGACGAAACGCTCGCTCGACATCACGAGTTTCTCGGGCTGCGTAAGCCCATCGCGCTCGGCGATATCCTGCTCAAGCGAGCCGGCGTTCACGCCAATGCGAATCGCGCACCCAGCGGCGCCCGCAGCATCGATCACGGCATCGACCTTGGCCCAATCGCCGATGTTGCCGGGATTGATACGCAGCTTGGCGGCACCGGCCTCAACGGCGCCAATGGCGAGCTTATGGTTAAAGTGGATATCAGCGACAATCGGCACCGGAGACTCGGCACAGATGGTGCGGAAACCCTCAAGCGCGGCCTCGGTGGGCACGCTCACACGCACGATATCGCAGCCAGCCTGCGCCAACGCACACACTTGCGCAAGCGTTGCCTGGGCATCAGCGGTATCGGTGCAGGTCATGGATTGGACCACCACCGGCGCGCCGCCACCGATCTGCACACCGCCCACATGCACGGGGCGCGTCAACTCGCGAGGCAAAGGATGGGATAAAGACAATCCAAACACTCCCCTACAGAATAAATCGAAGGATGTCGGAACGAAGCATATAGACAAACAGCAGCGCAAAGAGCGCGATGCCCACATAGCTCACAATCGTCTGGACCTTGAGCGGAAGCTCGCGGCCCGCAATCTTCTGAATGATCTCGATGACTAGCTTGCCGCCATCGAGTGGCGGGATGGGCAGCAGGTTCATAAAGCCAAGCGAGAATGAAATGAGGGCGGCAAACGAAAGGAACGTGGCAGGGCCGGCAGCAGCAGCCTGTGAGGACATAACGCTAATACCCACGATCGAAGAGGACTGATCGAGAATCTCCATCGTATGCTGCGGCTGGAGCAGGCGCATCACGCCCTCCGCTGTCTGCACAACATAGGAGAACGACAGGCGAGCCGACGTGATGGGGTCTAAACGGACCACCTGCGTAGAGGCATACACACCTAGGCGCTCGTCCTCTTTGAGCGCAACCGTGGTCGAATGCTGCTTGCCGTCACGCTCGTACTCGATGGCGATATCGTCCTTACCGGCGGCCTTGCCGATGGCATCGTAGACATCCATCCAAGTAGAACATGAGACACCGTCAACCGAAAGGATCGCATCACCGGCCTCGATACCCGCCTTGGCGGCAGTAGACCCCTCGTCAACCTGACCGATCACGTTGGTATCCATCGGCACGGTGACACCCGCAATGGAATAGATGCTCATAAGGAGCAAAAAACCCGTCAGGATATTGACGAGAATGCCCGCAAGCAGCATAAAGGCGCACTTGAGAAAGCCCTGGCCAAGATAAGTGTGCGAGCGCTCTTGCGCCAAGAAATCAGCCTCGCCGCACGGCAGCTCCCACACATCGCCCTCGGCAGTTGAATGTTCGCGATCGAAACGGCGGCCGTCAAAGGTGGTGTAACCCGCCGCATCTCGCGGCAGCGTCTGATACTTGGTGGGATAGTAGCTCGGCGAGGGCTTCTCCCCTTCCTCATACCAAGGCGCGATGGAGCCCCAACCCAAGAGCAAGGCGCATGCCTCGAGCACAACCTCCTCGGATAGCTCGAGCTCGGCGGCAAGGTCGGCCACGGTCACGCGACCATGACGGTAGATAGCCGCGAGCACGCGATCGGCGCACGAGACATCGGTCGGATCCATACCGCAGATGGCAGCGTAGCCACCCAGCAACAGCGGGGTCACGCCAAACTTGGTTCCAATGCGACGCGACGTGTAATGGATGTCAAAGCGGCACGGCAGGCCCAAAAAGAATTCGGTCACACGGACGCCGCAGGCACGCGCCGCCAAAAAGTGGCCGCCCTCGTGCAAAAACACGAGGACGGAAAGCATCAGCAGGCCCCAAAAGACCGATGAAAGAACGCTCAGAACAGTATCCATAAAACGAAAAAGCAATCCTTATGGGTTAGGAACGGGTTGCGGCGAGCACCTGCGCAGCTTTTTCACGCGCCCACGCATCGATGTCGCGAAGCTGCTCAAACGAATCGACCGTCTGCATATCGTGGGCATCCATGCAGGATTCCACAATGCGATCGATATCAGTAAAGCTGCAGCCATCGTGCAGGAAGGCATCGACGGCGACCTCGTTGGCGGCATTGAGCACGCACGGCATGGTGCCACCCGTCTTGCCGGCACGCTCGGCCAGTGCCAGACAGCGGAAGGTATCCATGTCGGCAGCATCAAACGTGAGCTGCCCCAACTCGCGAAAATCGATACGAGGCGCCGGAGTATCCCAACGCTCGGGATACGAGAACGCGAACTGGATGGGAATACGCATGTCGGAGGCACCGAGATGCGCCATCACGGAGCCGTCGGCGAACTCGACCATAGAGTGAATCTTGGACTGACGCTGCACGACCACGTTAATGAAATCGAGGTCGCAGTTAAACAGATGCATGGCCTCAATACGCTCCAGGCCCTTGTTCATGAGGGTAGCGGAGTCGATGGTGATCTTGGCACCCATGGCCCACGTGGGATGTGCGAGGGCATCGGCACGCGTCACGCGATCGAGCTCGTCGCGTGTGCGACCAAAGAACGGACCGCCCGAGCAGGTGAGCCAAATACAATGAGCCTCGCGCGGGTTCTCCCCCAGATAGCACTGGTAGATGGCGGAGTGCTCAGAGTCGACTGGAATAAGCTGGCCCGGTTGCGCCAACGGCATAAGCAAGTCGCCACCGACGACAAGGGACTCCTTGTTGGCAAGGGCAAGGCGCTTATTCGAGGTCAAGGCCGCATGGCTCGCCTCGAGACCGGCGGCGCCCACAATAGCGACGAGCACGCAGTCGACATCGTCGCGACGCGCGAGCTCGCAAACCGCCTGCGCGCCAACGCCGAGCTTCGTTCCCTCGGGCAGCTCCTGCAGCACGGCGTCATCGCCATGAGCGACATCGGCCACGGCAACCGCCGGAACCGAGAACTCGCGGGCAGCGGCAACGAGCTCGGAGGTACTGGAGTTAACGGACAGCGCCGTCACCTGCAAGCGATCGGCGTGCTGGCGGCACACATCGAGCGCCTGGGTGCCGATAGAGCCCGTACAACCCAGGATGGCAACACGAAGGCGTCCATCGGGGCCATACGTCGTCTGGAATGACATTACAGCACGCCTCCGATCATCAAAAGCAGCTGCGCGGTAATGCAGCCAAAGATAAGCGAGTCGCTACGATCAAGCATGCCGCCGTGGCCCGGGATAAGGTTACCGGAATCCTTAACGCCCACACCACGCTTGATGCGCGACTCGATAAGGTCGCCGATAACGCCCAAAATGGACACCACCACGCCGCACAGCAGCGCATAGGGCAGGCTGAGTTTGTAGAAGTGCGTCGCCCACAGGATGAGCCAAATCAAAACCGAGCCCAGGATGCCGCCAACAAACCCCTCCCAGCTCTTTTTGGGAGAGATCTTGGGGACCATCTTGTGTTTGCCGATACGGCTACCCACGATGTAGGCAAACGAATCGGAGACCCAAAGGGACGCGCAAACGCCCACCGAAAGCAGGGCGCCGGCAAAACCGGGCACGGCATCGCGCAGCAGCACGATGGCCGACAGCATAAAGCCAGTGTAGATGGGACCCATGAGCGTCACGGCCACATCAGAGATGCGGGTACGCGGCGACCAGACATACCAAATGCCCACAGCGAGCATCAGGGCAAAAAGCAGGGCATTCAGCAGCATCGAATCGCCCAACGCCGACAGCGGAAAGAGTACGGCGGCAGCGATACCCATGCGCTCGTTAGCCATCTTGCCATCAAGCCTTGTCATACGGAAAAACTCATAGCAGCACAGACCGCTCATGACGGAAACGAAGATGGCCGTGGGCACGATGCCCAAAACCAGGCACAGGATAAAGACAACGGCGTAGACGATACCGGCGGCGGCACGGGTAATAAAGCCCGCCAGCCACGAACCGGTGCCGCTCTTCGCTGCAGGCGCGCCAGCAGTGGCAGCTTTGCGCGCAGGCGTCTTGGGAGCAGATGCCTTGGGACGATCGGACACGATTAAGCCTCCTCGGTCTTGCTCAGTCCACCAAACCTACGGTCACGGCCCTGATAGGCCAAAATGGCGTCGACAAGGCCCCAACGATCAAAGTCAGGCCAATAGGTATCGGTGACGTAGAACTCGGAATAAGCCACCTGCCACAGCAGATAGTTCGAAAGGCGCAGCTCACCGGAAGTGCGAATCACAAGCTCAGGATCGGGAAGGCCGGCGGTATAGAGGTGGGAAGCCACCATGTCGTCATCAATTGCGCCAGGATCGATCTTACCGGCGGCAGCGTCGAGTGCGATCTGACGGACAGCGCGGGTAATCTCGGCACGCGCGCCGTAGTTGACGGCAAGCGCCAGCGTCATGCCGGTGTGATTGGCGCACTCGGCAAGACCGCGTTCAAAAACGTCGCGGGTCTTCTTGGGCAGCGCGGAAATGTCACCCAAAAAGACAACACGCACGTTTTCGCGCTTCAGAAGCGGCAGCTCATCGATAAACGTCTTAGCAAACAGATGCATCAAGACGTTGACCTCATGCTGCGGACGGTTCCAGTTTTCGGTAGAAAACGCATAGGCCGAAAGCACGTCGACGCCCAGACGAACGCAGGCGGTAATGATCTCGCGCAGTGAGACGATACCCGCCTTATGGCCCTCGGTACGTGCAAGACCGCGCGACGTGGCCCAACGACCGTTGCCGTCCATGATGCACGAGATATGGTGCGGAATGTTATTGAGGTCAAGGTCGGAAAAACCGACGCCCGCAGGGGCGTCGGCAAAGTACTCGACCAGTTTATGCTCGTCGTATTGCACCTTAGATCTCCATGACCTCGGCTTCTTTTTCCTTCAGAAGCTCCTCGACCTTGGCGACATACTCATCGGTGTGCTTCTGGACCTTGGCCTGCTCGCGACGGACATCGTCCTCGGTGAGCTCTTCATCGCGCTCGAGCTTGTTGTTGAAATCGCGACGGATGTTACGGATAGACACCTTGGCCTGCTCGGCGTACTCGCGGCACTCCTTGACGAGTTCGCGACGGCGCTCCTCGGTGGGAGCCGGGAACGGCAGACGAACGACGGTGCCATCGGAGTTGGGGGTAATACCCAGATCGGAAGCGCCGATGGCCTTGACGATAGCATTGATGAGTGCTTTGTCCCACGGCTCGATGAGCAGCATGTGGGCCTCGGGGGTCTTGACGGCGGCAACCTGCGTGACCGGCGTGGGAACACCGTAATAATCGACGGTGATGTCGGACAGAATGTTGGCATTGGCGCGGCCGGTACGAACCTTGGAGAAGTTATGCTTGAGGGACTCGAGCGACTTGTCCATATGGGCGGTGATGTTCTCTGCCATGCTTAATCCTCCTGATAGACGAGCGTGCCGACGGGCTCACCCGAAAGCGCGCGCTTGACGGTGTCCTCGCCATCGATGTTGAGGACCAAAATCGGCATACGGTTATCCTGGCACAGTGCCGTAGCCGTGGAATCCATAACCTGCAGGCCGCGGACGAGAACCTCGTGATAGGTAATCTTGTCAAAACGGACGGCATCGGCGCACTTGACGGGATCCTTGTCGTAGATGCCGTCAACCTTGGTGGCTTTAATCAGAATCTCGGCGCCGATCTCGCACGCACGAAGAGCTGCGGCGGTGTCGGTCGTAAAGTACGGATTGCCCGAACCGGCGGCAAAAATAACGACGTTGCCCTTGGAAAGGTGGTTGATGGCGCGACGGCGAATATAGGGCTCGCAGATCTCGTTCATCTGGATAGCGCTCATCACGCGGCAGGGAACATCGTTATGCTCGAAGGCATCCTGCAGGGCGAGCGCGTTCATAACGGTTGCCAGCATGCCCATGTAGTCGGCCTGAGCACGCTCCATGCCACCGGCAGCGCCGGCCATGCCGCGGAAAATATTGCCGCCGCCGACAACGACGCCGACCTCATGGCCAACGGCGAGCAGCTCCTTGACCTGCTTGGCAAGATGGTCGGTAACCTTGGGGTCGATGCCATATTGGCCGTCGCCCATAAGTGCTTCGCCGGAAAGCTTAAGAAGCACGCGTTTATATCGGATGTCGGACAAAGCGATCCTCCTTTAGATTGAACTCTCAACATTCTATCAAAGGCTCTAAGAAGAGCCATGAAAAAGCAGGCTGTGAGTAAAACCCACAGCCTGCTCATTACCAGCTACAAGAGCTTATTTACTCGCCACGGACCAGACGGTCAAAGGCAACGACGGTAATGGTGTCGCCGAGCTCCTTGGAGACCTGCTCAGCGTACCTCTTGATGGTGAGGGAGCTGTCCTTGATGAACTCCTGCTCGGTGAGCACGGACTGCTTGTAGAACTTCTCCAGACGGCCGACAGCCATCTTCTCCTGAATGGCCTCGGGCTTGCCGGACTCGGCAGCCTGAGCCATGTAGATCTGCTTCTCGTGCTCGACGGTCTCGGCCGGAACCTGATCGCGGGTAGCGCAGATCGGGGCGACGGCGGCAACCTGAAGGGCAACGTCGTGAGCGAAGGTCTTGAAGGACTCAGCCTGAGCGGTCTCGGCCTTCTCGAAAGCAAACTCGACGAGAACGCCGATCTTACCACCCATGTGGATGTAAGAAGCGAGAGCGCCGTTCTCGGCCTTACGGGCAGCGAAGCGGGAGATCTTCATGTTCTCGCCCATGATGTGAATCATCTCGGTGAGCTCGGAGGAAACGGTCTCCTCGCCCATCGGCTTCTCGAGCAGAGCGTCGACGTCAGCAGGCTCGGTGGTAGCGACAACCTCAGCGACCTTGGAAGCAAAGCCGGTGAACTTGGCGTTAGAGCCAACGAAGTCGGTCTCGCAGGAGAGCTCGAGCAGAGCGCCGGTCTTGCCATCCTCGGAGACGAACGCGGCGACAGCGCCCTCGTTGGTCTCACGGCCAGCCTTCTTGGCAGCCTTGGCAAGGCCGTTCTTACGCAGAACGTCGACAGCGGCGTCCATGTCGCCGTCAGCCTCGACGAGAGCCTTCTTGCACTCCATCATCGGGGAGTCGGTCATCTCGCGGAGCTGCTTGACCATAGCGGCGGTAATCTGGGCCATTGTGGTTCCTTTCAAAGAGATGAAAAAGAATTAACTAAGACTGATTTACTCGGCCTTGGGCTCAGCGGCCATCTCGGCCTCGGAGACCTGCTCCTTGCCGGAGCCAGCGAGGCAGGCGTCAGCCATGAGCTCGCACATAAGGGTGACAGCGGAGATAGCGTCATCGTTGCAGGGGATGCCGTACTCGACCTCGTCGGGATCGGAGTTCGTGTCGATCAGAGCGACGACGGGGATGTTCAGGCGCTGAGCCTCCTTGATGGCGTTCTCCTCGCGCTTGGTGTCGATGACGAAGAGAGCCTGGGGCAGACCCTTCATGTCGCGGGCGCCACCGAGGTTGGTCTGGAGCTTGGTGAGCTCCTTGCCGAGAACAGCCTGCTCCTTCTTGGGCAGAACAGCCATGCGGCCGTCCTCGACCATGGCCTCGAGCTCCTCCATGCGGTTGATGCGGGAGCGGATGGTGACGAAGTTGGTCAGCATACCGCCGAGCCAACGCTGGTTGATGTAAGGCATGTTGGCGCGCTCAGCAGCGTTCTTGACGGCCTCCTGAGCCTGCTTCTTGGTGCCGACGAACAGCACGTTGCCGCCCTTGGCGACGTTCTTGACGAAGGTGTAGGCCTGGTCGGCGTCGAGGATGGTCTGCTTGAGGTCGAGGATGTAGATGCCGTTGCGCTCACCGAAGATGAACGGCTTCATCTTGGGGTTCCAGCGACGGGTCTGGTGACCGAAGTGGCAGCCGGCCTCGAGCAGGGTGCGGATATTAATCTTGGTAGCCATGTTAAACCTCCTGTGGTTTGCCTCCGCGCGGGGTCATCCTCCAAAACCAACCCGGACATGTGCTACCAAAGCCCGGGCACCACGGTATGAAGTAGCCGCGCGTGCGTGATAAAAACATGTTGCCGTGAAGCAACCCGATGAATGATAGCAGGAATGCATCTTCCTGCCAACCCGCAATCAAAACCACACACCTGAGTGCGACGCGGGACGTCCCAGCCACTATTCGCCGCGGGGATGGGCTTGAGCCACGGCACGTTTGAGCCGATCGGGCGTGAGATGCGTGTAGATTTGCGTCGTGGACAGGCTCGCATGACCCAGCAGCTCTTGAACCGAGCGCAGGTCCGCACCGCCCTCGAGCAAGTCGGTCGCAAAGGTATGGCGCATCGCATGCGGGGCGATGTCGGCCGGAATGCCGGCGAGCGTCGCCAGCGTATGGAACCGCCGCCGGAGCATGGCGGCGCTCATGCGATTGCCGCGCGCCGATATAAGCAGCGGATGCGGCCCGGTAGCGAGGTCGCGGCGCTTTGCCTGAGCGAGCAACTCCGGCCTCCCCTCCTCAATATAGAGACGCGTCACCTCGAGCGCACGACGATACAGAGGGACGATACGTTCTTTGCTCCCCTTGCCCCACAGGCGCAACGTGCGTTCGGACCAAGCGATAGACTCCACATTGAGTGCTGCGAGCTCAGAGATACGAGCACCCGAGGCATAGAGCAGCTCGAGCATCGCCGCATCGCGCAGTCCCGCGGGTGTTGAGGTATCAGGCGTCTTGAGCAGCGCCTCCACCTGTTGGGTCGTCAGCACACCGGGTAGATCGCGCGGGAGCTTGGGCGAGGAAATTGCCGAGACCACATCGCCCTCCACGACCCCCTCGGCAGCCATCCATCGATAGAGCGATCGGATAGCCGACAGATGCGCCGCAAGCGTTCGGGGAGCCACCTGCTCACGCGAAAGCTCGGCAAGATAGCGACGAATGGTGCGCACGTCGGCAGCGAAAGCATCGATATCCTCGCGCTCGCACCAGGCAGCAAAGCGCTCCAGCCTCGAGCCATAGGCCGTCACCGTGTTGGGAGAAAGTCCCTCGACACGTGAGATATAGGCGATAAACGAGTCGACGGTGTCGTACAGGTCAAAGGCTATGACCGGTCGCCTCCAAACAGATCGGGGCGAGTGGCCAGATAGGCATCAAGGGCCTCGAGCGCACGGTCCGCATAGGCCTGGTAGCGGTCGCGCTTGCTGCGGCGCTTACCATCCTCGAGTGGCGGCACCAGGCCAAAGTTGACATGCATAGGCTGATAGCCCACGGTGGCAGGATCGGTCGCATAGCCCACGAGCGCACCCAGGGCGCCCACACGCGGCAACTCGACGCCCGCGACACCGATAGCCTCGGCATAGGTATTGAGCGCCGCGAGCAGACCGGTCGCCACGGCTTCCATGTACCCCTCGGTGCCGGTGATCTGACCGGCCAGGCGCACGCCGGTACCGGGCACGGCAAAGGTGCCATCGAGCACGTGCGGGGCGTCGACAAAGGTATTGCGGTGCATGACACCGTAGCGGAAGAACTCAGCGTTCTCCAGGCCCGGCACCATATGGAAGACGCGCTTCTGCTCGCCAAAGGTCAGGTTTGTCTGGAAGCCCACCAGGTTATAGGCGGTCTTCTCCTTGTTCTCGGCACGCAGCTGAATCGCCGCCCAGGGGCGACGTCCGGTACGCGGGTCGGTGAGGCCGACGGGCTTCATGGCGCCAAAGCGAATGGCGTCCTTGCCGGTGCGTGCGACCTCCTCGGCAGGCTGGCAGGCCTGGAACAGATCGCCGCCCTCAAAGTCCTTGAGCACCACGCGGTCGGCCGTGGTAAGCGCCTCGATAAAGGCCTCGTACTCCTCCTTGTTGAGCGGGGCGTTGAGATAGTCGCCGCTCCCCTGCTCCTCGTAGCGCGACTGCGAGAACAGCACGTCCATATCGAGCGTGGAGGCATCGACGATCGGAGCCGCCGCATCAAAGAATGCCAGGGCATCGCCACCGACGAGCTTCATGACCTCTTCGCTCAGCGCCGGCGAACACAGCGGGCCGGCGGCAATGACCACGTGACCCTCGGGAATCTGCGTGACCTCGCCGTGAATGATCTCGATATTGGGTCGGGCGGCAACCTCGGCCTCGACAAGCTCGGAAAACTTGACGCGGTCGACCGCCAGGGCACCGCCAGCGGGAACAGCCGCGCGATGGGCGCAATCGAGCAGGACTGAACCCATGCGCTCAAGCTCGGCCTTCAGCAAACCAGCCGCGGAATCCGGACGGGTCGACTTAAACGAATTGGAGCAGACGAGCTCTGCCAAGTGATCGGTATGGTGAGCCGGGGAGCTAACCTGGGGGCGCATCTCGCACAGCTTAACGGCAAAACCGCGGTCTGCCAGCTGGATCGCGCATTCCGAACCCGCCAGACCGCCACCGATAACCGTCACCTGATCAAACAGCATCTGCAAACACCTTTCTAATTGACATGTTTTCCATTGTGACCGAAGGGTGTCTGGGCGTGAAGGGCAAACTTGGAGGGCGCATACCTTCCATCCATCATGCGATCGATAAGGCCCTCGAGTTCAAGCGAACCCAAGAGTTTGAGTACGCCGACGGCATCGAGCGAGACGAGCGCCGCGATGTCGTTGACCTTGAGCGGAGAGGCGATGAGCGCATGCATCACGGTCTGCTGTGTTGGATCCAGGTCGGCAATGCCGGGAGCATCGGGGCGCGAGTAGCGCAGGGTGCCGTAGATGCGTGAGATAGCCATCTCGATAGATTCCTCGTCGATGATGCAGCAAGCACCGTTCGCAATGAGGTAATTCGTGCCACGCGACTCGGGCGATAGGATCGACCCCGGCACGGCAAGAAGTTCGCGCCCCAAATCCATAGCAGCCTCGGCTGTAGAAAACGTCCCGGAAGGCATACCCGCCTCGGATACAAAGAGGGCTTGCGACAGGGCCGCGATCACGCGATTGCGGCGCGGAAAGGCAAACTTGCGCGGACCCATGCCCCACGGAGAGATCGACACGACCGCGCCACCCGTATCGAGCGTGCGCATAATAAGCCCCGCGCTCGAACGCGGGTAGACCACGTCGGCGCCCGTCCCCAGCACCACGACGTGTTTGCCGCCGGCGTTGACCGCAGCCCAACCCGAGGCCTGGTCACAACCGACCGCGCCGCCCGAAACTACCGTCACTCCCGCCTCGACCGCCACCTTTGCCGCAAGCTCTGCCACGGCAAGACCATACGGCGAGGCCTTGCGCGCGCCGATGATGGAGAGCGCGGGCGTCGAAAGCACCTCGGGGTTGCCGCGCACATAGAGCGTCTGGGGTACATCAGAAAGCTCCAAAACGGTCTCGGGATACAACGCATCACCTGGATGCAGCTCGTAGGTCCCCTCGGCCATCATTGGTCCCTCCTTCCCTGGTACATCGCTGCCTCGAGCACGTGGTCCTGCGTCACCTGCTCGCTCTCGGCGACGTCGGCGATTGTACGCGCGATACGCACCAGTCGCACGATGCCGCGACCCGTGAGATGTGTGCGCTTCGACAGGCCGAGCACACACTTCTCCGCCGCATCATCGAGCTCAAAGGTCGAAACGACGCCGTCAATGGACCGTGTCTCGTCATCCTCGGCCTCGGCATCCGCATCGTCCATACGGGATTCGCGCCAGGCGCGAAAAGCGCGACCGCGCACAACGTAGTCACGTAACTCGGCAGACGACATACCCTCCGCACCCTCGATAATCACTTGGGGGTCGGGACGGGTCACGTCGATCATCATGTCGATACGGTCGGCCAAAGGACCGCGCAGTTTAGACCGATAGCGCTCGACCATCGCCGCTGAGCAGCGACACGGTACCTCGCGATCGCCCAAAAAACCGCAGGGGCAGGGATTGCTCGCAGCCAGCAGCTGAAAGCGCGACGGGAAGGTAAAGGCCCCGTCGACGCGCACGATCCTCACATAGCCGCGCTCGATGGGCTGACGCAGCGTCTGCAGCACACCCGTGGGAAACTCGGCAAGCTCGTCCAAAAAGAGCACGCCGCCATGAGCAAGGCTGATCTCACCCGGATGCACCGGGCGTCCTCCGCCAATGAGGCCAGCCGTTGAAATGCTGTGATGGGGACTTCGAAACGGCCGATGACCCGCCAATAATCCATCGATGTTCTCACCCAAGACCGAATGGATGCACAGCGCCTCCTGCTGGTCCTCAACGGAAAGCTCGGGCAGGATGCCGGTCATACGACGGGCGAGCATCGTCTTGCCCGATCCCGGGGACCCGATCATAAGCAAACCGAGCTCACCCGCTGCCGCCAGCGCCATGCCGCGTTTGGCAACCTCCTGCCCCAGCACGTCGGCATAGTCGAGTTCAGGCTCAAAAGTAGCCTCAACACCCTCGGAATCCAGATAGTGCCGAGCCGCCTCGCCCATGCCATGGGCAAGCTGAGACAAATGATCGATAAAGCCGCAATCCACGCCCGCGAGTGGCACATGCTGGTCGGACCTGCCGGCGATAAAAGACAGCCCCATGTCGCGAGCCAGCAGCTGAAACGCCACCTCGCCCTTGACGGGAAGCACCGTACCGTCCAAGCCGAGCTCGCCGGCGATAAGGCAGCGATCGAGGTTGTCACGGGGAATCTGCCCATCGGCCGCCAACACCGCGATGGCGATGGGCAGATCAAAGCCGCTACCGGTCTTGCGAATATCGCCGGGCGCCAGATTGACCGTAATGCCCGAGCGCGGGATCTCGAACCCGGCGGAGCGCATCGCACAGCGAATACGACCGCGTGACTCCATCACCTCCATACTCGGAATGCCGAGCATCTGAATACCCGGAACGCCGCCGGCAAGCGAGACCTCGACCGTGACGGGAATTGCCTCGACGCCGCGGATGCAGGCCGCGTGAACGGCAAACGTCTCGAACGCCATCACGACACCTGCCAATCGAATGCGTTGTACTGATGCTCGATCTCGGCGATATGCCCGCCGCGAATGGTGACACCCACGGCATCGAAGCGAATCGCCTTGAGCGGATAATGCTCCATGAGATAGCAACTTGCGATGCGGCGGTAGCGGCGTTGTTTTTGGGCGTCCACGGCCTCCTCGGGAAAGACCCGCGTGTTGCAATCCAGTGCGACGCGTCTGGTCTTGACCTCGGCCATCACCACGACATCGTCGAGCTCATCGAGCAGCACCAGATCGGCCTCGCCCTCGGTGCAACGATAACCCTGCTCCAGCAAGGTGTAGCCGCGCTCGTTAAAGTAGTCGATGGTGATCAGCTCGCCCAGCATGCCCAGCTCGCGGGGACTGAGTCCCTTGATAAACTCGGGCGTCATCGCCCCGCAGTCGAGCTCGCCGTTTTCCCAACGCTCCTTGAGCTGCTGCGTCTTGCTCTTTTTGCTTGCGGCACTCATGGGGTCTCCTTTCCCGCACGCTGCATTGCCCCGATGATGAGGGCACCTTTCATGCGGGTAAGTACCGGAAGCAAACCAAAAGCTGACCAAATGCCGTCAAAAAACGGGCCGTACGCAGCAATGGTGTTGCATACGGCCCGCTACCAGCAGGTTTATAAAACCCCTGAGGTCCCTGTCTCCACAATTGACCTAGAAAAGGCGCTCAGTCTGCAGAAAGTTTCCGCAAAAGCTCACGCGGTGCAGTGGACAAAGTCCATGTTTGCGAATGGCCTCGATATGCTCGGGGCTCGCATAGCCCTTCGACTCGGCCAGATGGTACTCGGGATACTCGGCGTCGTACTCGACCATCATCTCGTCACGCGTGACCTTGGCCATGATGGACGCCGCGGCGATACAGGCGATCTTGGCATCGCCCTTCACCACGTCGCGCTCGTTGGGAACGGCGCCCAAGGGGTTGCCATCCATGAGGACGCAGTCGGGTTCAAGTCCCGTATCGGCCACGGCGCCCGCAACGGCGGTACGGATAGCACGGGCCATGCCCATTTCATCGATATCCTTCGGCGCGATATGGCAAAAACCGATTGCCGTCGCCACCTCGGCAATCTTCACCGAGAGCAACTCGCGGCGCGCGGGCGTGAGCTTTTTGGAATCGTTGATACCCCAGACGCGCGGCTCCATAGGAAGACAGACGGCGCATACCGTCAAAGGGCCGGCCACCGATCCGCGACCTACCTCGTCGACACCAACGACCACCCCATCGCCGCCAAGCTCATGCATAAGCTCGTACATGTCATTGACGCGCTCGCGCTCGGCAAGCTCTTTGTCATGGCGTTTGAGGGCGCGTTCACAAGCCTTGATCACCTGCTGGCGCGGGTCCTCGCGATAATGCTCCACGAGGGCGGGAATCTCCTCAAACGTAGCGCTCGCCAACTCACCGGCAACCTGCGATGCCGAAACCGAGCTCGTCATGTTGGCCATACCAGGCCCTCCTTGCATGCAAATCAGATAAAAAGAAGGGCCACCCGAAGGTGACCCTTGTGTCCAAACGAGTGGACAGACGCTGCGATCTTCTTAGCGCTTCTCGGGGATGCGAGCAGCCTTGCCCACCTTGTCGCGGAGGTAGTACAGCTTGGCGCGACGGACGCGACCATGACGGACGACCTCGAGCTTGGCGATCTTGGGGCTGTGAAGCGGGAAGGTACGCTCAACACCGACACCGAAGGACATCTTGCGGACGGTGAAGGTCTCGCGGGCACCGGCGCCGGCCATGCGGATGACGTCGCCCTGGAAGACCTGAATGCGCTCGCGGTCGCCTTCCTTAATGCGGTAGTGAACCTTGACGTTGTCGGCGACGCGAACCTGAGGAATGTCCTCGCGGATCTGCTGACGCTCGATTGCGCGGATGTAATCCATGTGCAATTCCTTACTCTTCTAGAGGTGCCGTACCACCTTGGCCGGCACGTAGTTGAACAAACGTATTCGAGTATACACGCGCGGGTTTCTGCTGCAAGAACATTTTTTCACGCAGACAAAAAGACAAAACCCGCACATGATAACCGCCCGTCTCACGAATGAGACGGGCGGCATGAAGGGGGCTACGCTAGGCGTCTAAACCCAAAACGTTAGGCGGAACGCTTGGCCTCGAGCTTGGCCTGAGCGGCAGCCAGGCGCGCGAGGGGCACGCGATAGGGCGAGCAGGACACGTAGTCCACGTCGGCCACGTTAAACAGGCCCTTGATGGACTTGGGGTCGCCGCCGTGCTCGCCGCACACGCCAAAGTGCATGTCGGGATTGCTGGCGCGGCCCTTCTCGACGGCCAAGCGCACGAGCTCCAGCACCGCCGCGTCGATGGTCTCGAAGGGGTTGTCTTTCAGGATCTTTTTATGCATGTACAGCGGGATGAACTTGGCCTCGGCGTCATCGCGCGAGAAGCCAAAGGTCGTCTGGGTGAGGTCGTTGGTGCCAAAGCAGAAGAAATCTGCGTGATGTGCGATCTCGTCGGCGACCATGCAGGCACGCGGCAGCTCAAGCATCGTGCCCACGGGAATATTGAGCTCGACGCCTTCCTCGGCGGAAACCTCGGCGATCACGCGCTCGATAACCTCGCGGGTCTGGACATGCTCGGCCGTGATGGAAACGAGCGGAACCATGATCTCGGGGCGCGGATCGACGCCTTCCTTAATGAGGCGGGCGGCAGCCGTTGCGACGGCACGGACCTGCATGAGCGGCAGATCGCCAAAGACGACGGACAGGCGCACGCCGCGCAAGCCCAACATGGGGTTGGACTCGACCATGCCGTCAATGCGACGCAGGCGGGCGCGCAGGGCGGCAAGCTCTTCCTCGCTGGCACCAGCGGCTTCCTTCTTGGTGATGGCGACCTCGAGCTCGCGAGGATTATCCAGGAATTCATGAAGCGGCGGATCGAGCAGGCGAACGACCACATCGCGACCGGACATGGTCTTGAACATCGCCAGGAAGTCCTCGGTCTGAACCTTGAGCAGGTCGGCCAGGGCCTGCTGCTTCACGGCCTCATCATCGGACAGAATGAAGCTCTGGATGATGTTCTTTCGATCGCCCAGAAACATGTGCTCGGTGCGGCACAGGCCGATGGCCTCGGCACCAAACTCGAGGGCGAGCTCGGCGTCCTCAGGGTTGTCGGCGTTGACGCGCACGTGGTTGGCGTGGCCATCGGTCTCGTCCAGACGAATCTCGTCGGCCCAGGACAGGATGGTGTCCAGGTCGCCGGTGAGCTCGGCCGAAACCAGATCGACGGCGCCGTCAACGACGATACCCTGGGTGCCGTCGATGGAGATGACATCGCCCTCGTGCAGCACGCGGTCGCTGCCCTCGATGTGCACGACCTTCTCAGCTGCGTCGATGTGGAAGCGCTCGACGCCGCAGACGCAGGGCGTGCCCATACCGCGAGCAATGACGGCGGCATGGCTCGTCTTGCCACCGTGGCTGGTCAGGATGCCCTCGGCGGCAACCATTCCCTTCAGGTCGTCGGGGTTGGTCTCCCAACGAACCAGGATAACCTTGTGACCCTCGTTGGCGCGCGCGACGGCGTCATCGCTCGAGAACACGACCTCGCCCACGGCGGCACCGGGGCTGGCGTTCAGACCGCAGGCCAGGGCCTCGTACTTCTTGGAGGCGTCGAACTGCGGGTGCAGGAGCTGGTCGAGCTGCGCGGGGTCGATGCGGCTCACGGCCTCCTCGCGGGTGATCAGGCCCTCCTCGACCATTTCGATGGCGATGCGCAGGGCGGCGCTGGCGGTGCGCTTACCCACGCGGGTCTGGAGCATCCAGAGCTTGCCCTGCTCGATGGTGAACTCGATATCGCACATATCGCGGTAATGATCCTCGAGCGTCAGGAACACGCGCTCGAGCTCCTCACCCGCAGACTCGAGGCCCGGGGTGGACTTGAGGTCCGCGATGGGCTCGGTGTTGCGAATGCCGGCGACGACGTCCTCGCCCTGGGCGTTAACCAAAAAGTCACCGTAGAACTCCTTGGTGCCGTCGGCCGGGTTGCGCGTAAAGGCGACGCCGGTCGCAGAAGTCTCGCCCTTGTTGCCAAAGGCCATGGCCTGCACGTTGACGGCGGTGCCAAGGTCGTCGGAAATGCCGTGTTGCTTGCGGTAGATGCAGGCGCGCTCGTTCATCCAGCTGCCAAAGACGGCCTGGATGGCAAGGCGCAGCTGAAGCTCAGGATCGTGCGGGAAGACGGGCTTGCCGTCGGCGACCTCAAGCTCGGGATACAGGGCGGCCTCGACGTTATCAGAGAAGATGCCCTTGAAGGTCTCGACAAGCTCCTGCAGATCCTCGGCCGAAAGATCGGAGTCGACGCGGACGCCAGCGACCAGGCGTGCCTGGGTCAGCGCATTCTCGAACAGGTCGGCGTCGACGCCCATAACGACGTTGGAGAACATCTGGATAAAGCGGCGGTAGCTATCCCAGGCAAAACGCGGATTTTGCGTCTGGGCGATGCGCCCCTGAACGGAGTCGTCGTTGAGACCCAAGTTGAGGACCGTGTCCATCATGCCGGGCATGGAAAACGGAGCGCCCGAGCGAACCGACACGAGCAGCGGATCATTGTCGTCACCGAGCTTCTTGCCACAGCGGGCCTCGAGGTCGGCCTCGGCGGCAACGATCTCATCGAGCGCGCCTTCGGGCCAGACGTTGCCGGCACCGGAGTACTCGACGCAAGTCTGGCAGGTAATGGTAAAGCCACCGGGAACCGGCAGGCCGATGCGGCTCATCTCGGCAAGGTTTGCGCCCTTGCCGCCAAGCACGAAGTTCATGGACTTGTCGCCCTCAGTGACACAGGTGCCCTGGGCGTCGGTTCCAAAACGGTAAACCCTCTTGCAATCGCTCACGATACTTCCCCTTCCATGCGCTTACGCGCACGACCGTGTTGACGAATCGACCCGCCGAATACGGGCCGTGAGGGAACTATACGGCGGGCATTGAGCGGGCTTGCGTAGAGGGCGCGGGGTTTGGTAAACGTGATAAATATGGCGGTAAACGGTAGGTAAAGGTGGTTACCCTATGAAGATACCAATGCAAGGGAATTGCAGGTCAGATGCAAGTTTCTTGCTAAATCGCTTTACCATTATCGTGCATTATTTTTAGTTAGTTATTTTAGACGGGGTATTTATAGCTACCCCAATAAGCTAGCTTTGTTGGGCTCGACGGGCGGCGCGGCGGGCGTGGGCTTCTTGGATTTCCTCCAAGTGGCTAATGATCTCGGAGGCGCTTTCCTCGATGGCCTTGCCGTCGGTACGCACCACAAAGCAGCCTAGGCGCTTCATGAGGGCACGAGCTTCCTCGAGCTCGCTGCGCACGCTCTCGGGCTCGGCATAGGAGCCGGCAACGGCACGGGCGTAGTCATCGCCCAAGCGGCTATCGCGAATCTCGGAAATAACGTCGACGGTCGAAATCAGGCCAAACAAACGCATCGGGTCGACCTCGTAAATTGACTTGGGCGGCTCCATGCCATGGGCCAACGGAACATTGGCAACCTTGTAACCTTGATAGGCCAAATACATCGACAGCGGCGTCTTGGACGTGCGGGATACGCCCAGCAGCACGATATCGGCCCCCGACAGATCGTCGCAACCGCGCCCGTCATCGTGCTCAACGAAATACTCCATGGCCTCGATACGATGGAAATAGCGGTCATCGGTCTTGCGAATCACACCCGCAACGCCCTTGGGCGGCACACCGATGAGCGACGACAGCACGGCGAGCGTCGGACCGATCAGGTCGACCGAGCGAATGTGCAGCATGCCCAAGTAGTCGAGCACACGAGCACGAAGGGCCGGGTCGACAATGGTGTGGAACACGGCGATATCGCGATGGTCGGCATCGACGCGCGGCCCCACAAATGACTTGACCTGCTCCACGGAGGTCACCTTGGGCAGGCGCAAAACGTGAAAAGCCCCTTCATCAAATTGCCCAGACGCCGCAAGCACCACCTCACAAGCGGTATCACCGAGCGAGTCGGAGATAACGATAACGGTGGGACGAGCGGTGACCGGGCAATCCATGCGGGGCTCCTTTTGCGCCTATGCGCAGGCTAGCTTACTTTTTGCGGGCAAGCTCACCGATGTTGGCGATGCCGGAGAAAACGGCCTCGAAGCGGTTGAGCAGCTTAAGGCGATTATCGCGAAGCTGCTCGTCCTTGTCCATGACCATAACCTCATCGAAGAAGCGGTCGATGGGGGCACGCAGGGCGGCGAGGGCGGCAAATGCGGCAGGGTAATCCTCGGCGGCGAGAGCAGCATCGACAGCGGTCTGAGCGGCCTCGGAGGCGTCGGCGAGCGCGAGCTCGACCTCGCCCATCAGGCTGCGGTCGTACTCCGCACCCAGCTCGGGCTTGGAGATGTGCGCGGCGCGGGCATAGGCGGTAGCCAGGTTGTCGAAGGTCTCGGCATCGTTCTTGCGGGCCTCGTCGAGCGCGGCGCAGCGGGCGAAGAAGACGGACGGGGCGATGATGTGCACCGCGGAGACGGCAGCAACGGTATCGGCCGGGATCTTTTCGTCACGGGCCATGCTCACCAGGCGGCCATGGAAGAAGTCGCGAACCTGCTGGGCGACCTCGGCGGCGTCGAACTCAATGCCCTGCTCACTGTAGAGCTCGAGGGCGAAGTCGATGAGCGACGTGGGGTCGATCGGCAGACGGTCGCGCAGGATGTTGATGATGCCGATAGCGGCACGACGCAGCGCGTAGGGGTCCGAAGAGCCGGTCGGGGGCTCGCCGATGGCAAAGATACCGGCGATGGTATCGAGCTTGTCGGCACAGGCCACGATGCAGCCAGCGGTGCCCTCGGGCAGCTCGTCACCGGCAAAGCGAGGACGATAGTGATCGCGAATAGCATGAGCGACCTCGTCGTTCTCCCCCATCGCGGTCGCGTAATAACCGCCCATCACGCCCTGCTGGCTCGTGAACTCGACGACGGCGTTAGACACCAGGTCGGCCTTGCACAGGTGCGCGGCGCGGGCGGCATCGGAGGCAAGGTGGGCGCCCAGGTGAGCCTCGCGGGCGATAGCGAGCGCGAGCTGCTCGATGCGCTCGGACTTGGCGAGCACGCTACCGAGCTTCTCCTGGAAGGCAACCTTGGCCAGACGCTCACGGAACTCGTCGAGGGAGATCTTCAGATCCTCCTCGTAGAAGAACTTTGCGTCGTCCAGACGGGCGCGCACGACGCGCTCGTTGCCGTCGATCACGCGCTCGGCGTTCTCGGGCTTGCTGTTGGAGACGACCACGAACTCACGCGTGAGTTTGCCCTCGCCGTCATAGATCGGGAAGTAGCGCTGGTTGGTGAGCATGGACTCGCAGATGATCTCGTGCGGGACCTTGAGGAACTCCTCGTCGAAGGTACCGACGAGCACCGTCGGCCACTCGCAGAGGTTGATAACCTCTTCGAAGACCTTCTTGGGCGTATCGACATGGCAGCCGGGACGGGCAGCCTCGACCTCGGCGATACCGGCAAGGATGGCCTCACGACGACGCTCAGCAGAGAGCACGCCGGCGTCCTCGAGCACCTGCTCGTAGACGGCGGGGCTGGCGACAACGTGGTCACCAGGGCCAAGTACGCGATGACCACGCGTGGTGTTGCCACTCGTCACGTCGGCAAACGACACGGGAACAACATCCTCGCCCAAAAGGCAGCAGATCCAACGGACCGGACGAACAAAGGTCGCGTGCTCGTGGCCCCAGCGCTGGCTGCGGTAGTTGGGCCACTGCAGGCCGGCAATAGTCTTCTCGCACAGAGCGGTCAGAATCGGCGTAGCCGGTGCGGAGGGAATGTTCTTCTCGGCGAACACATACTCGCGACCGTCAGTGTCCTCGCGTCGAACCAGGTCCTCGGCAGCCACACCGCACTTGCGGGCGAAGCCCTGGGCGGCCTTGGTGGCGTTGCCGTCGGCATCGAAGGCAATGTTTGCCGCGGGACCGCGCTTGACCTCATGGACCTCATCGGTCGCAGTGGCGACATCGGCCACGAGCGCAGCCAGACGACGCGGGCTCGAGATCACGCGGACCTCGCCATGGGCCAGACCGGCCTCGTCGAGGCCCTTGGCGATCATGGTGCCAAGCTGCTTGACGGCATTGTTCAACGGTGCGGAGGGCATTTCCTCCGTACCAATCTCAAACAGGAAATCCTTAGCGTCTGCCATGGCTTACGCCACCTCGCCTTCCTGGTCGGCATTCTCGTTGACTCCGGCGACCTCGGCCATGTAGGCCTCGCAGCACGCCTTGGCGACGGCGCGGACGCGCAGGATGTAGTTGGCACGCTCGACCGCGGATAGGGCACCGCGGGCATCGAGCAGGTTGAAAGCGTGGCTGCACTTCATGACGCAGTCGTACGCCGGCAGCGGCAGCTTTCGCTCCAGGCAGGAATGGCACTCGGCCTCGTAGTCGTCAAACTTCTGACGCATCATCTCGACGTTGGCGACCTCAAAGTTATAGGCACTGAACTCGCGCTCGTTCTCGAGGAACACGTCGCCATAGGTCATGGGCGTGCCGTCGGGCAGGTAGCTCCACACCAGGTCGTAGACGGAGTTGACGCCCTGCGCATACATGGCAATGCGCTCCAGGCCATAGGTGATCTCGACAGGCACGGGGTCGACCTCGATGCCGCCCACCTGCTGGAAGTACGTAAACTGCGTGACCTCCATGCCGTTGAGCCAGACCTCCCAGCCAAGACCCCAGGCGCCCAGCGTCGGGCTCTCCCAGTCGTCCTCGACAAAGCGGACGTCATGGTCGTTGGGGTCCAGGCCAATGGCGGCCAGCGAACCCAGGTAGAGCTCCTGGGCGTTGACCGGCGAGGGCTTGATGAGCACCTGGAACTGATAGTAGTGCTGCATGCGGTTGGGGTTCTCGCCGTAGCGGCCGTCGGCGGGACGGCGGCAAGGCTGCGCATAGCAGGTGCGCCACTCGGCGGGACCGAGCGAGCGCAGCGTGGTCGCGGTATGGAAGGTACCGGCACCGACCTCGGAGTCATAGGGCTGCATAATGACGCAGCCCTGCTCGCCCCAGTACTGCTGGAGGCGCAGGATGATGTCTTGGAAGGAAAGCGATGAAGCGTTCATGCCTCTAATATCCCCTCGTCGAAACGATTACACGGTTAGGTACTGTACTATAGCGGTTTTTAGTCGATAGCGCCGATGCGGTTGAGCGGCCAGTAGCGCACAAGCGCCACAGCGATCAAATCAGAGCGATCGACGGGACCAAAGTAGCGTGAGTCGGCAGAGTTTTCGCGGTTGTCGCCCATCACCCACACGCACCCGTCGGGAACGGTGTAGGGATAGCTTACCTGAGCGCCGGGCGCTTGGACCGATAGTGGCCAGCTCATGCCCGTCGTATAGTCCTCGTCGAGCGCTTGGCCGTCAACGACCACCTTGCCATCCTGCAGGTCGACCGTCTGGCCGGCCGTGGCAATAACGCGCTTGACAAGAACATCATGCTCGGAGGTGCCATCGGGGTTGTGAAACACCACGATGGCACCCTGCTTGACGGGCTGACCGAGCTCGAGACTCACCTTTTGCGCCAGGATCTGGTCGCCAATCTCGATTGTGTCCTCCATAGAGCCGGTGGGCACCACAAAGGGCTCGACCACAAAGGTGCGGATCAGGAAGGTGGCCACAAGCGCGATCGCGATGACCGCGATCCACTCAAAAGCGCCCCTCAACGCGGAATGTTGCGTAGGAACCATACTCACTCCTCGCTCTGCGAATACGAAGCGTCAAGGATCTCCTGCGCGTAAGCGCGCTCCTCGGGCGTGAGCCGCGCAGTCTCGATCAGGTCGGGACGCCAGCGACAGGTGCGCTCGATGGCATTCTTGCGGCGCCAGGCATCGACCTTGGCGTGATCGCCGCTCACGAGCACCGGAGGAACGCCCTCGCCGTTGAACTCGGCGGGGCGGGTGTACTGCGCGTACTCGAGCAGGCCTCCGTCCTCGGCGGTCGAGAACGACTCGTCCACGTTGCTCATCTCGTCGCCCAGGGCGCCGGGAATGAGGCGTACGACGGCATCGGCAACGACCATCGCGGGCAGCTCGCCGCCCGTGAGCACATAGTCGCCGATCGACAGACGTTCATCGGCATACGCATACGCGCGCTCGTCGACGCCCTCGTAACGGCTGCACACAAACAGCAGGCGCTCACTTTTGAGCAGGCGCTCGGCCACATGCTGCGTAAAAGGCTCGCCACAGGGGGTAAAGAACACCACAGTGGGCTTAGGACCCTCTGCGCTAATGGCCTCGATGGCCTCTGCGATAGGCTCGACCTTCATGAGCATGCCCTGCCCGCCGCCGTACGGCTCGTCATCGACGGTACGATGGCGGTCGTGCGTCCAGTCGCGCAGGTTATACGCCTTAAAATCAAAAAGGCCGGCCTTGCGGGCGCGGCCCAAAATCGATGTGGACATAACGGGCTCAAACATCTCGGGAAAGACCGAAAGGGTCTCGATCAGCATGTTGTCCTCCCTACTTGTCCATATCGATCAGGCCGTCCATAACGTGGACGGAAATTGTTCCTGTGTCGGGAAGATCGAGCACAACCTGCTCGATCACGGGAATCAGTACCTCGCCGTACCGATCGCCCTCGACAACCCAAACATCGTTCGCGGGCGTCGACATGATCTCGACGATCGTGCCGAGCGAACCGAAGCGCTCGTCGACCACCTCGCGACCCATCAGGTCGGTATAGGCAGCGTCGAGCGAATCGAGCTCAAAGTCGTCGCGATTTGCCAGCACATAGCATCCCGTGATGCCCTCGGCGGCCGTCAAGTCGTCAATGCCCTCAAACGAGACCAGATCGCCATCGCCCGTATCGGTGACGGACACGACCGTGCAAAAGCGGTCGCGCTTGAGCGCCGGCGGCGTCAGGGCGACGCGCATGCCCGGCTCTAATACAGAAGGAAGCCCCCGCAGCGGCTGCGCGAGGACCTCCCCCTTCCTTCCGTGCGGCTTGACCACACGGGCGATGTTTTTGTACTGGGACCTCAAGGTCCTAGCCCAGAACCTCTACCTCGACAGCAGTGTCGAGGCGAGCGGCCAGTGCACGGGCGAGCGTGCGAATGGCCTTGATGGTACGGCCACGACGGCCGATGACCTTAGCGACGTCATCCTCGGCGACCGAAACCTCAATCGTAGAGGCGTCATCACCATCGATGACCTCAAGGCTCACGGAATCCGGGTCGTCGACGATCTGAACAACGAGATATTCGACGAGATCGGCGATGCGATCTGAGAGCATTGCCTCACCCTCGAGCTGTGCAGCGTCAACCTCAGGCACGATTTACTCCTCGGCGCCCTCAGCGGCCTCAGCGGCAGCCTTAGCGGCCTCGGCCTCTTTGGCGAGCTGCTTCTTGGACTTCTTGACGACGGTCTCGGTCTTCTCGCCCTCGTTGGCGGCCTTGACCAGAGCGGCGACGGCGTCGGTGAGCTGAGCGCCCTTGGACTGCCAGTCGGCGATCTTCTCGAGGTCGAGGTTGATGGTCTTGGGGGCGGTCATCGGGTTGTAGCGGCCAACCTCCTCGATGATACGACCGTCACGCGGGGCGCGGGAATCGGCGACGACGACACGGTAGTACGGACGCTTCTTAGCGCCGTGACGAGCAAGGCGAATCTTGACTGCCAAAGGAAACTCCTCCAACCAAGCAGCTTTAGGCTGCAACTACAAACAAACAGTTGAACATAATACGCCATCGACGCGGGCAGGTGAAGTCCGTGAGACTAACTTCTTCGGTGTAGTCGAGGGCAAATCCATATCTTAGACAAGAATTCGGGATTTGCAAGCACATACACGCACCCCACATGAGCTGCGCGGTATACTCATGACATGGAAAGACGCGAACATACATACGGTTATGAGGATGCCATGGGCGTCACGCCGCCTCCCTGGACGGGTCCGGCGGTGGGCCTCATGGACCTCGATGCGTTTTTTGCGAGCGTGGAGGTGCTCGATCATCCCGAATGGCGCGGAAAGCCGCTCATCGTGGGCGGAGACGCCGATTCGCGTGGCGTCGTGTCCACGTGTTCGTATGAGGCACGTCGCTTTGGCGTGCACTCTGCCATGGCCTCGGCCGAGGCGCGGCGCTTGTGCCCGCAAGCCATTTGGACGCACGGGCACTTTGATCGCTACCGCGAGGTGAGCGCGCAGGTCATGGCGATTCTCGCCGACGAGACCCCGCGCGTTGAGCGCGTATCCATCGACGAAGCCTTTATCGATATCACACCGGGTCACTTTGCGCCCGAAGACCCGCTGCTGGTTGCGCGGCGTATAAGCGACCGCGTGGCAGCGCTCGGAGTGACGTGCTCCATTGGTGTGGGCTGCAACAAGACGGTCGCAAAGATCGCAAGCGAGCGGGATAAGCCGTTTGGGCTGACCATCGTGCGCCCCGGAACCGAGCAGCGCTTTTTGGCCGCGCTGCCGGTATCTGCCATGAGCGGCATCGGGCGCTCGGCCGAGGAGCGACTGCGCCGCATGCGCATCTACACCCTCGGCGAGCTATCACGTGCACCGGAGTCCACGCTGGCTGCCATTTTTGGCGTGAATGGCGAGCGTATGCGCCAGCGTGCGTTGGGGCTCGAAATATCCGAAGTCACGAGTCTCGATGAAGAGCGCGAGGTCAAGTCGGTCAGCAATGAACGCACCTTTGCGAAAGATTTGACTGAGCGTGGGGACATCGAAGCGGCGATTGCGCTGTTGGGAGAGTCAGTGGGACGCCGCCTGCGCCGTCAGGGACTAACGGGCGCCACGGTGACGCTCAAACTCAAGTATTCGTATGGAAGCGGTCGCTCGGCACAGCGCCGGCTGCCGCATCCGACCGACGATGAGAACATCTTCGTGGCGGTGGCGCTCGAGCTGCTCGATAACATCTGGCAGGAAGGCATGCATGTGCGCCTGGCGGGCATCGGCATGAGCGACTTTGACCATCAGGGCGGCATCCAGACCGACCTGTTCTGCGAAATCGACGACCGCGGAGCCCAATCCAGCGACCGTCGCGACCTCTCAGTCGCCATCGACGCCGTCCGAGACAAGTTCGGCGACACCGCCCTATCTTTCGGCCGCCAATCCCGCTTCAGCGATTAACCGCCTTTGAGCAAAAAGAAAGCCGGGCAGGTACGGAAAACCGCAACTGCCCGGCAAAATGCGCGAGGCTAACTAAAAGCCCCGTATCAAATGAGCCACTAGAGGAGGTCGAGGGGGAGCTGGGGGGCGTCACCCCAGAGCTTTTCTAGACGGTAGAAGTCGCGGGCTTCGGGAGTGAAGACGTGAACGACGACCGAGCCGTAGTCCATGAGCATCCAGATCTTCTGCTCGCGGCCCTCGATGGAGAACGGATGCTCACCGCAAGCCTCGGCGACCTTCTCCTCGATCTCGTCGACAATCGAATCGACCTGGCGGTTGTTGGTACCGGTGGCAAGCACAAAGTAGTCGCACACGTCGGAAAGCTCGGTCAGGTTGAGCACCTGCACGTCCTCGCCCTTCTTGTCGTAGGCGGCCTGCGCGGCGGCGCGGGCGACATCCTCGGCGGCGACACCGCTCGCGGACAGCGAGGCGGCGGTGCGGTCGGACGTGGCAACGAAACTCTTGTGCTCCACACCTTCAAGAATCTGCTCGTCAGTCATGGTCTCGTCGGCCATGGAATACCTCTTTCTAGACACACCCGAGCTAGCGCAGCTGGGCGTAATGGTTGTAAATCGTAATAGCCGTGGGATAAAGATAGCGCCCGGACTGGATCACATAGACCAGACCCTGCGCAAAACAGGAGAAGAACAACTCGTCGAGCGAGGACTTCCCCACCATCTTGCGCAGCGCATGGGCATAGTCGCCGTGACGGTTGGGCTCGATGGCATCTGCCACAAAGACCACCATATCGAGCGGCGTCATGTCGCAGGCACCCACGGTGTGACGGTCGACAGCCTGGAAAACGGCCGGTGACAGCTCGGGAAAAAGCTGCGGAAGCTCATAGGCGGCAACAGGGCCATGCAAAAGCGGCGTCGCGGCGGAAGGAGAGCCGGCAACCTTGATGCCATAGTGAAGCGCGCGGGCCACGAGCTCGTCATCGGAAAGAACCTTGTCCCAGTCGTGAATTAAGCCGGCGGCAGCCGCATCAAAGCGGTCAACGCCGTAGACCTCGGCCAGATGAAGTGCGGTCTCGGCAACACCCAGCGAATGCACATAGCGCTTGCGATTATCTTTCATGCGAACATCGAGCAGCTCTTGAATGCGCTTGAGCAGCGCACGCTCATCGCCCTCAAACTGATCCTCTACCGACAACGTAGCCCCCATCACTCAAAATCTTCTTGGCCCAAATCGGCATATAGCCTGCGCTTGCGAATGTAGCCGAGCACGGACTCGCTCGTAAGATAGCGCACACTCATGCCGCGGGCAACTCGCTTACGAATGTTCGTCGAGCTGATCGCCAGCGCCGGAATCTGAATATAGCGCACGTCGAACGGCAGCCCCGACTCTTTGATTCGGGCACGCGCCGTATCGATATCAAAGCCCGGTCGCGTCGCCGCAATAAAGGTAGCAAGCTCAGCGATTCGTTCGGCATCATGCCAGGTCACAATATCGATAATCGCATCGGCGCCCGTAATAAAGTAGAGCTTTACCTGCGGCGGGTAAAAGTCGCGAAGGGCATGAAGCGTATCGGCAGTATAGGTCACGCCCGGACGGTCGATCTCGAAACGGCTCGCCAAAAACGCCGGATTCGCGGCGGTGGCGAGAACCGTCATGGCATAACGGTCCTCAGCAGGCGTCACCGGTTTGTCGAGTTTAAAGGCAGGAGAGCCGGCCGGCATAAAGAGCACAGCGTCCAAGTCGAGCGACTCGCGCGCCTGCTCGGCAGTCACCAAGTGCCCGTAATGAATCGGGTCGAAGGTGCCGCCCATAATGCCAAGCCGAAACTCTTTGCCCTCTTTTATGGGCAGCTCGGGCAAACCGATTCCACCGCGCAGCGACATGGCTTACTCGCCCTCCGAGGTCTCGGCATCGTCCGCGGCATCCGCCGCATCGACAACCTCGACGCCCTCATCCGGAGCATCGGTCACGTCAAGGGCCTCAACGGCAACGTCCTCGCCAGCGTCCTCGAGCTCCTCGTACTCCGAGAAGTCCTCGGCGCCCTCAAAGTCAAAGGCGCGCTGGCAAATGCGGACCTCGTCGCCCGCACGGCAGCCGGCCTTCTCGAGCGCGTCGTCAACACCCATGCGCGCAAACTTGTGCTGCAGGTAGATGACGGCTTCCTCGTTTTCCCAGTCGGTCTGGATAACCATGCGCTCGATGGCGCGACCGACCACGCGGAAGGCACCGGGCTCTTCCTGAACAATGCGGAAACGCTTCTCGCGCTGCAGGCGACGGCGCTCCCACTCCTCGTCGCGAAGATCGACCGGCTCATCGGAGACCGCCAGCTCGGCGCGCAGCTTAGCCACCTGCTCGCCCACGGCAAGCATCAGCGTGTTGAGGCCGGCGCCCGTCACGGCGGACACGGCAAAGAACATATGTCCATCGTCGAGCGCGGCGCGCTTAAGGTCGGCAATCTTGTCGGCCGTGCCCGGCGCATCGCACTTGTTGGCGACGACGATCTGCGGACGCTCCGAAAGCTCGGCGCCATACTGCTCGAGCTCACGGTTGATGATGCGGTAATCCTCAACCGGGTCGCGATCCTCAAAACCGCCCGTCATGTCGACGACATGCATGATGAGCGCCGTACGCTCGATGTGGCGCAGGAACTGGTGGCCCAAGCCCTTGCCCTCGCTCGCGCCCTCGATGAGGCCGGGGACGTCGGCAACGACATAGGAGTACTCGCCGGCACGCACCATACCCAGGTTGGGCACGAGCGTGGTAAACGGATAGTCGGCGATCTTGGGTCGGGCGGCACTCATGCGCGCGATAAGCGAGGACTTGCCCACCGAGGGGAAGCCCACGAGCGCGGCATCAGCCATGAGCTTCATCTCGAGCTCAATCCAGTGCTCCTCGGCCGGCTCGCCCAGCTGGGCGAATGCGGGCGCGCGGCGCACCGACGTCACAAAGTGCGTATTGCCCAGACCGCCGGCACCGCCGGGCGCCACAACGACGCGCTCGCCATCATGCACCAAGTCGGCAATCTCGAACATCGGGGTCTGCGTCTCGGGGTCGAGCTCGCGCACCACGGTACCCATGGGAACCTTGAGAATAAGGTCCTCGCCGCTCTTACCGTTACGACGGGCACCCTGCCCGTGCGTGCCGCGCTCGGCGCGGAAGTGATGCTTAAAGCGGTAATCGATCAGCGAAGACAGCTGAGCATCGGCCTGGATGACGACATTGCCGCCACGACCGCCGTCGCCGCCATCGGGGCCGCCCTTGGGGACAAATGCCTCGCGCCTAAACGACATGCATCCGGCTCCGCCGTCGCCGCCGCACACGTTAATGCGGCTGATATCGGTGAACTGTGACAACAGAATCGCCTCCTACAAAAAGAGGGAGACCCTTGAATCCTAAAACTCAAGTGCCTCCCACATATGTGCTCTATGAAGGGTGAATTACGCGTTCGCGAGCGGGCGTACGCTGACCCTGTGCTTGATACCCTTGTGGAACTCAACGGTACCGTCGACCAGCGCGAACAGCGTGTCGTCCTTGCCACGGCCAACGTTCTCACCCGGGTGGATGTGAGTGCCGTGCTGACGGACGAGAATCGTGCCCGTGGTTACCGTCTGGCCGGCATAGCGCTTCGTGCCAAGGCGCTGACCGCGGGAGTCACGGCCATTACGGGAGGAACCGAGTCCTTTTTTGTGTGCCATTGTGTATACCTACTCTTTCGTTACGAGTGTAATCTACTCGGCGACGGGAGCCTCGGCAACAGCCTCGGCCTCTGCCTTGACAGCCTTCTTGGCGCGGGACGTAGCCTGGACCTTCACGATCTTCAGCTTGGTGAGCTGCTGACGGTGACCCTTCAGACGACGATAGCGCTTACGCTTGTGGAACTTGAAGACCAGCTGCTTCTCGCCCTTGAACTGCTCAACGATCTGAGCGGTAACCTTGGCCTTGGCCAGCTTGTCGGGATCGGTGACGATCTTCTTACCATCGTTGAGGAAGATGACCGGCAGGGTGACCTTGTCGCCCTCATTGCCCTCGATCTTCTCGACGGTGATGACATCGTCGGTGGCGACCTTGTACTGCTTGCCGCCCGTGTTAACGATTGCGTACATGTTTACTTGCCCTTCATGCATCAGTTAGTGCAACAGCCGAATATAGTAGCAGGCGATAATACCCCCGTCAACGAGTATGTGGAGCAAATCCACAAGTTCGCACAGGTATGGGGCTGACGAGTCGGCCCTCGTCGTCCTCGCATGCTTGATTCTGACGCTCGACATCGTAGGAGCAGATGGTCACGAGGTCTTGCATACCGGTGGAAACAATAGGTGCATCGACGCCCGGGGTCAAGCCCTGCAACAAAACATCAGCAGCAGAAAGCAAAATCTCCGGACGCATGGAGCCCTCGTTGTCGGCATGGGTGTCGAGCATGAGCACCAGATGGTCCTCACACTCCCCCGCCGTGAGCTCATAGCCAACGAGCGTATGGTCCAGATCAAGTCGCTTGCTCTTTTTGCCGCGTGCGTAGTCGATGCCATGGCCTGCACGCAACGTGTCGATCGCGGCGCGTACCTCATCGGCGCTCACGGGCGCCTCGGGATCCAGGTGCAGGTCGATGCGATACGACAGGCGAGTGAGCTGAGCCGTGAGCGCCGGCGTGCGCACGTCGATGTAGGCAGCCTCGATAGGCGCCAGATCGGCAGGCGATGCAGCGGCCAGACGCTCAAAGGCCTCGTCAAGCGCGACGAACTCGGTCATAAACAGGTCATACCACTCGCAGGTCGACGACGTGCCCACGGGCAGCGCCGACGAAAAGCCCACGCGCATATGCGGTGAGAAACCCTGCGTCACGGCATAGGGCAGGCCCGCACGGCGCACGATACGCTCAATGGTATGGATTAGTTCCAAATGGCCCAGGTACTTGAGGCGATCACGCTTGCCGTAGCGAACGCGCAGCCTAAAGAGCGTGGGATTGTCGGTCAAACGCTCACTCATGCGCGATCACCCATCAATACATTCTTGGCGTGGAGCGTGGGGCAGATTCCGCAACCGGTGCACGACGTGCGGGTGCAGTCGGGCGTCGTGACGCCCTCGAGCGAACGGCGGTATTCGCGCTCGAGGAAGCCGCGCGAGCAGCCGGGGCTCACGTGCTCCCAGGGCAGACGCCAGTCCAGCTCATAGGGCAGGTGCACGAGCTCGTTGAGGTCGATGCCGTTTTTGGCAGCGGCCTCCTTCCAGTTGTCGAGCGAAAAGTGCTCCACCCAGGCGTCGAAGCGCGAGCCCGCACGCCAGGCATCGATGATGACCGGCGTCATATCGCGACCGGCACGGGAGAGCGCAGCCTCGATGAGCGAGGTCTCGGCATCGTGGTAATGCACGCGGACGGCACGGTTACGAACGCTCGTGATGAGCAGCTTCTGGCGGCGCTTGACGTCGTCGTAATCGAGCTGCGGGCACCACTGGAAGGGCGTTGCCGCCTTGGGGATGAACACCGAAACCGAGATAGACACCGAGATAGACCCGCGGCGCGCCTTGGGCACCACGGAACGGCCAAGCTCCAGCACGTGATCGGCCAGGTTGGCGATAGCCACGATGTCCTCATCGCGCTCGCCGGGAAGGCCCATCATGAAGTAGAGCTTCATGCGGTTCCAGCCGGCCTCGAAGGCTGCCTTGGCCGCGCGATCCAAGTCCTCCTCGGTCACGTTCTTGTTGATGATGTCGCGCATACGCTGGCTGCCCGCCTCGGGCGCGAACGTCAGGCCGCCCTTCTTTTCGCCGGCGACCGACTCGGCCATATCCACGCCAAACGAATCCAGGCGCTGCGAGGGAATGGACACGCGAATGCCCGTGTCTTCCAGACGGCGGTTAAGGCGACCGAGCACATCGCGGATGCAGGAGTGGTCGGTCGTCGAAAGCGAGGTAAGCGACACCTCGTCATAGCCGGTCTTTTCCAGGCCCTGGATCACCGATGACACGATCTGGTCGGCCGAGCGCTCGCGTACCGGGCGATACGTCATGCCTGCCTGGCAAAAACGGCAGCCGCGGGCGCAGCCACGCAAGATCTCGATAGACAGGCGATCGTGGACGAGCTGCGCATACGGCACGCACGACTGAGAAAGCGGATTGGTGGCACCAAAGTCCTCGACGACGCGCTTGTAGACTACCGGCGGGACGTCCTTGCCCTCGCGCGGCACGGTGTAGCCATGCGGCGAGCAGGGCTCGTCATGACGCACCTCATACAGGGATGGCACATAGGTGCCGGCGACCGTCGCGAGCTGCTCGACAATCTGAGCGCGCGAGACGCCCTCGTCGCGCAAGCGGCGATGCAGCTGGCAGATCTCGAGCAGCGACTCCTCGCCCTCGCCAATGAGGATGGCATCGAAGAATGCCGCGTACGGCTCGGGGTTATACACCGAGGGGCCACCGGCGACGATGATGGGATCGTCCTCGGTACGGTCGACAGCCAACAGCGGAATGCCAGCGAGATCGAGTGCCTCGAGGAAGTTCGTCACCGCCATCTCGTGCGGCACATGCAGACCGACGATATCAAACGAAGCGACCGGCGCTGCACCCTCGAGCGAGAGCAGCGGAATGCCCGCCTCGCGCATGGCGTCACCCATATCGGGCCACGGCACATAGCCACGCTCGCAGGAGATGCCCTCGGCCTGGTTAAGGATGTTGTAGAGGATGGCGATGCCCTGGTTGGGCAAACCAACCTCGTACACATCCGGGTAGATCAGGCAGCAACGGTAGTCGGCATCGGGCTTGGAAAGCGTGCCCCACTCGTGATCGATATAGCGGCTCGGCTTTTCGACCTTGGCGAGCAGCGGCTCAATTAAATGAAAGCAGTCTTGATACGGAACGCGCAACGGAAAACCCCTAAGCAGCGAGATCGGATGCGTCTTGATAGGACGCCATAGGACGGGTAGCGCCCGCGACCGTGGTCACCAGATCGCGAACGCGGGAGAACGTGGCAGTGACCACCTCGTTGGCACGGCTGTAGTCGACATCGCGCTCGTAGAGCAAAACAAGCGCACGGCCCATGCCATAGGTGCCCGCGGCAGCAGTGAGCGCCTTAACGGCAAACCCAATATGCGGCGTCTGCTTGACGAGCGCGCGGGTGACCGCGCGGATCACAAGACCGCCGGCAAGCACGCCCGCGACCTCGTAGCCGCGCTCAGGCTTAATGCCGCGTCCAAAGACGGCAGCGAGCTCAAAGAGCATGCCCACCTGCGCCAGCGCCATAACGGGATAATCGGCGCCCGGCAAAAACACCAGCGCACCGGTCGCCATATTGGTGAGCGCGCACGAGGTGATGATACGATTGGCCGCCGCGATGCGCATGAAGGCAAAGTTCGCCGCAAAAGCCGTTTCCTTTTCGGTGCGATCGAGAATCCAGCGGGCAAGCGTCTCGAGCAGATACGTCTTATTGGTTGCCGCCACCACGCCGAGCATGGGCGTGGACTCCTCGATAAACGGCACCTCCACAGCAGACTCGGCAAGCACGCACACGGGCGCGCCGGCGATCACGAGCTCCTGCACGGCACTCTCCAAGCGGTCGGAACCGCACGAGAGCACCAGTACCACATCGGTATCGGTCTTTGGAGCAATTCGCTCCTCCCCCAGACGCTCGACGCGCACAATGCCCGAGGTCGTCTGCGGCACAAAGGCGTCACGCACCGTCTCGGCCAGAAAGCGCGAGGCGGACGAATCCAGATAGACCGAGACGCGCACCGGCGTATCGGAATCCTTCTTAACGGACGCGCCCATCTTAAAAGCGCGGGTCAGCTTATCTACGGGAATTTTCATAGCAAACCCCTCCAGCGGTTACGCGGCGCCCGAACGATGCCGCCATATGGATTGTACGATACCCACCGTCAGCAGCTGAATCATCATCGAAGACGAACCGAAGCTAATAAACGGTAGCGGAATACCGGTAATCGGCATCATGCCAATGCACATGCCGATGTTTTCGAAGGTCTGGAACGCCCACATGCCAACGATGCCCACACACGATAGGCGCAAGAACAGCGACTCACACTTAAAGGCGACGCGAATCGTCGAAAAGATCAGCAGCACGTAGAGGCATAGGAGCAAAAAGGAACCGCAAAAGCCAAAGGTCTCGGACAGGAAGGCGAAGACGAAGTCGGTGTGGAACTCAGGCAGAAAGCCGCCGGCCGACTGCGTCGCATGGCCCAAACCCTTACCAAAGAAGCCACCCGAGCCAACGGCGATAAGCGACTGCTGCAGGTTGTAGGCATCGTCCGAATCGGCATTATCGGGGTCGATAAAGACCGTCAGGCGGTTCATCTGATACTGCTTGATGAGCACATCGTGGCCGAGCAACGAATCAAAGACCGAATCGAGCGCCAGGACGAGGGCCACCAGGCCCACGAGCAGGGCCAGGGTCGACAGTACCCATTCGCGGCGCGCACCGCTCATGCAGATGACGATGGCGCCCGAGACCAGCACGACCAGGCCCGAGCCCAGGTCGCCCATGGCGACGACGGCCAAAAACGGGATGGACAGCATGCCGCAGAGCTTAACGTAGTCGCGAACGGTATCGATGCGGCCGTTATACTGCGAGCCAAGCGTGGCGATAAAGAAGATGGTGATGAGCTTGGCAAGCTCGACCGGCTGGAATGTCAAGCCGATACCGGGAATCTTGATCCAGCCCGTCATGCCCAGACCGCCTGTATAGGACAGACCCGGAATCTTGGGTGAGAAGATAACGATCAGGTCGATGACAAGCAACGCTGTCGAGAAATTGGAAATACCGCGCAGGTCGGTACGCCAGACCAGCACCGCCAGCACCGCCCCGATGCCAATTCCCAGAAGATGACGTGAGAACGAAGCATCGGCCTTAAACTGCGAAGCCGACCAGATAATGATGGCACCGTAGGCGACGAGCGCCACTGTAGCCACGAGCACACCGATATGCACCTTTTGGCGAAACGTGCCGCGCGAGGCCGAAAGTTGCTTGTTGACGCGGTCCAGGCTGCTGCGAGAGCCGGTCTTGGTTGAACGGAACAGATCCGCCGGAGAAAAATCCATCGCAACCTCCTATCGAACCGAAGAATCGCCCGAGGCCGAAGAGGTATCGGGCTCGTCATAAATCACGCCGAGCACATCGCGCACGACATGCATCGCGGTATCTGAGCCACCGCCGCCCTGCTCCAGAACAGTAGCGATGACATACTTGGGATCATCGGCCGGCGCATAGGCGCAAAACCACGCGTATTCGTCCTCGCCGCTTTTCTCGCCCGTGCCCGACTTGCCGTATACCTGCGGCGTCAGGGTGCCAAAGTGAGCCGCCAGGGACGTCGATGCCGTGTAAATCACGTCGTGCATGCCGTTGCGAACAAGAGCCAAATCCGAATCGCTGTTGATCTTGGCCTCCAGGCGCTTCTTCTTGCCTTTGCCGTTGTACTTATAGGCATCGCCGTCGCCATCGCGCGACACGGCAGACAAAAACACGTGAGGCACGTACTGCTTACCGCCGTTGGCGAGGCCCATGTAGGCGCATGCCATCTGCAGAGGCGTCACCAGGATGTCGCCCTGGCCGATGGCAATGTTGGTCATATCGCCGGCATTCCACTTGCGGTCCTCGGCAGAGGCGTCGGTAAAGTACGACTCTTTCCACTCGGCATCGGGAATACGGCCCGCGCCCTCACTCGGCAGATCGATACCGCAGGTCTTGCCTAGGCCCCAGCGACGAAAGACCTCCTGCAGGCCCTCGGAATGTTGATCGTCATAAAAGAAGGCCTTGCCCATGTCGTAGAAGACGGGGTCGCACGAGTTGGCGATACCCGACTGCAGCGTCATGGTGCCGTGTCCAGACGTCAGCCAGCAGCGCTTGCCCCAAGCCTTGCCCAGGCCCGTCCAATAGCCCGTGCAGTTGGTTGTCTGCGTTGAAGTGTAGGTTCCAAATTCAAGACCGGCCAGTGCCGAGAGCGGCTTAATGGTCGAGGCCGACATGTACTGTCCGCTAATGGCGCGGTTGAGCAGCGGGTGCGAACCCTTGTCATCATTGAGCTCGGTCCACACGTCATTTGAGACGCCGCCGATAAAGACGGACGGATCGAACTTGGGCTCGCTCGCCATGCCCAGGATCTCGCCATTGTTGGGATCGAGACACACCACAGCGCCGTTGCCGGCATTGCTGTAGCCAGTGGTCTTGGCAAGCTCGATGGCGCTCGCCAGCGCCGTCTCACAGGCCTGTTGGATCTTAAGGTCGAGCGTGAGCTTAATGTCGGAGCCGGCCTTGGCGGGCACGGCGCCGGCCTGACCGGTCACATTGCCCGAGGCATCGACCTTGACGGTCTGCTCGCCACGAATACCCTGCAGCAGGTTTTCGTAGTAGCTCTCAACACCCGCCTGGCCCACGATATCGCCCGACTGGTACGTAATCTTGCCAGCAGAAGCATCATCATCGCCAGAGGTTTTCTTATTCTGAGCCTCGAGCTGCTCGGAGGTAATGGTGCCGGTATAGCCCAAGATATGGCATGCCGTCTCGCCATATGGATACTGGCGCTCGGTACGCTCGGCAATCTTGACGCCCGGGAACTCGCCGGCGTGCTCCTGAATATAGGCAACCGTGGAGCGACGGACGTCCGTCGCGATGGTATGCAGGCTCTGGGCGCCCTCGGAATTGTCCTGGATATTGCGCAGAACCGCCACGTAGGGCATACCGAGCACGTTGGCAAGATGGCGAACCAGAACCTCATCCTCGGCAAGGTCGCGATAGGCCACGACAGCAAGTGAGGGACGGTTCTGGACAAGCGCCACGCCATTGCGGTCGAGGATGCGGCCGCGCACAGCGGGTGTGGTAACGGTGCGCGTCTGATTGCTATTAGCCTGCTTCTCGTAATAGTCCGACGAGACCATCTGCATGCCCCACAGCTTGACGGCAAGCGCCGCGAACATCGCGCCCACACCCGTGGTGAGGATGGAGAAGCGGCCCTTAAAGGCGGTCGCCGCGGTATTGCCCTCGCCCTCGGTGGCGCGCGGGGCCGTTCCATGCTGCGTATCGTAGGTAAAACGGGAATCGCCGCGACGCATGATGACCAGCGCGACCACGATGGCCACAACCAGCACGACACCGGCGATAATAACCGTCATCTGGGAAGACATCTACGAGCCTCCCCTATTTGAGCTTACGGGTCTTGGGCTTAAAGCGCATGCCCGTCTGGCGTCCGCCACGTGCGGAGAATCCATAACCGGACTGCGGCACGACGCCGGACATCAAAAACGGAATGGCAACCAGACCCGTCAAGATCGAAGACGGCAGCGCATGGCCGAAGATCGCCACGACAAAGCTCGTCTCCAAACCCATAAACAGCAAGATGATGCTGTAGATCACATTAATAACGAGCGCGAAGGCACCCACCGTGATGCCGCGCGCACTCGGGGTACCGCCCGTCTGACCGGCGGCGCTATGCACCAGGGCAAAAGAACCCACGGTCAGCAGGAGCGACATAACGCCCACCGGCACGGCAGCGGAAAGGTCATAGAACAAGCCACTGCAAAAACCGCACGCGACGGCACGGGTCGGGTCGCCCGAGAACACGCTTAGGCACACCAGGATAATCATAAAGTTGACGCGACCGCCCGCAATGGAGATCTGCGGTGCCAGGCCTGCCTGCAGCAGCACGCACACGATGGCAGCGATTACAAACGTGCGGGAGCTCATCCCCTGCTCGTGTAGATCCATGGACATGCCCCCTATTCGCTCGAGCCGGAATCGGTCGTCTCGGACGTGTCGGAACCGTCATCCGAGCTCTCGTCCTTCGTCTTGGTCGCAGCATCGCGCGACGTTCCCTGCGGCGTGCTGTTGGCCGTGTTCACGTCCTCATCCGACGCCGACTGTTCGTCGGTCAGCGAGGTGATGACCAGCACTTCCTCGTTGTTCTCGGCCGTCGTCTGGGCGCGTACCACAATGGTGTAGTACACGTCGTTTGCCGATTTCTCAACCGACGAGACGGTGCCGAGCGGAAGACCCTTGGGGAACACACCGCCAATGCCCGAGGTCACGATGATGTCACCAACCTTAACGTCGGAATCGACGCTCACGTACTCAAGACGCAGCGTGCCGTCAGCCTGACCCTGCAGCATGCCCTGGGCGCGCGTATCCTGCACCATGGCGGACACGCCCGAGTTCTCATCGCCAATCAGGCGCACGGTGGACGTCTTGGCCGAGACCTCGATAATCTGGCCTATGACACCGGCAGAACTCGTCACGGGCATGTTGATGGTAAGCCCGTCGGCAGAACCCTTATCGATGGTGACGGTCGAGGTCCAGGCATCGCCCGATGCGCCGACAATACGAGCTGCAGTCGATTTGAGGTTGTAGGTCGACTGCAGGCCGACCAGACCCTCCAGTCGCTCGGCGGTCTTTTGAGCCTCGGAGAGCTCGGCGACCTTAGAGGTCAGTTCCTCGTTTTGCTTCTTAAGCTCGTCAAGCGTGTCCTGCGACGCCGTAAGGTTAGAGAACACGTTGCCGATCGCATTGAAGGGAGCCGCCACAGCCGAACCCACAAAGCGCACCGGCGAGGTAATCGTCGTCACACCCGAACGCACGGCATGAATCGGCCCCGTCTCGCCCTCGCGAATATAAAACGTGAGCAGCAACACCGAAATCAGGCTGAAAACAATCAACGGGCGCATACCCGTTGATTGTCGCTTGGTATTCAGATTTGTGGAGAAACCCGAAGATCGTGCCAAATGGAATCCACCTTTTGGAAATTAAGCATTGGTCTGGACGAAGCCGCCATCAAACGCATTGGCCTCGAGCACGCGGGCACAGCCGTTAACAACGTTATCGAGCGCCGTGGGGCTGACGTTGACCGAAACGCCGGTCTCATCGCGCAGGCGCACGTCGAGACCACGCAGCAGCGCGCCGCCACCGGTCAGCAAAATGCCGTAGTACATAAGGTCCGAGGCAAGATCGGGAGGCGTAGCGTCGAGTGCGTCCTTGACGGCCTTGGCCATCTCGTCGAGCGGCTTGTTGAGCGCGCGACGAATCTCCTCGCTCTCGATGCGCACGGTCTTGGGCAGACCGGTGATCACGTCGCGGCCGTTGACCTCGACGTCGAGTTCGTCCTTAAGCGGCACGGCGGAGCCGACCTTGATCTTGATGTCCTCTGCCGTACGCTCGCCGATGGCCAGGTTGTAGGCATCACGAACGTGCGTGAGGATGGCCTGATCGAACTCGTCGCCGGCAATACGGATGGACTGCGAGACGACGATGCCGCCCATAGCGATAACGGCGACCTCGGTGGTACCGCCGCCGATGTCGATGACCATGGAGCCGGTGGGTTCCTCGACGGGCAGGTCGGCGCCGATAGCGGCTGCCATAGGCTCTTCGATCAGATAGGCCTGGCGGGCACCGGCCTGGATCGTGGCCTCAAAGACAGCGCGCTTCTCGACCGACGTGACACCGGAGGGAACGCAGACGACAACACGCGGACGCGGAGTCCACGGATAGCGCTTCTCGGACGCCTTGTCGATAAAGTAGCGAAGCATGGCCTCGGTAACATCGAAGTCGGCGATGACGCCGTCCTTCAGGGGACGAACGGCCACGATGTTGCCGGGCGTACGGCCGAGCATGCGCTTTGCCTCGATACCGACCGCCAAGATGCGCTCGTCGTTCTTGTCGATGGCAACAACAGAAGGCTCGCGAATGACGATGCCCTTGCCGCGCACGGAGACAAGCGTATTGGCGGTGCCGAGGTCGATGGCAAGATCGCCCGCATAGCTACCGAAGAACATATCCATCAAAGAAAACAACGCAACTCCTGATGTGTTGGATGATTGCTGGAAAACTACTAGCTCATCATACTAGCGCAAGCCCGGCACCTCACTTGCGGTGAAGCGCCGGGCAAAGCTAAATCCCATAAGGTCACTACTGGTTGTCAGCAGCCGAGAAATCCATATCGAGCGAAGAAACGGCCCAGCCGATATGGTTGTCGGAGCGCACGAATTTGACGGTGTACTCCTGCTCGCCGCCCTTGGACAGCGATGCCTTCACCTTAGCGGTCGTCTCGGTCATGGACTGATCCATGCCCTCGACGGACACGGTGGCACCCTGCGGAATCGAGGAGATGATCATCGACTTAGCGTCCTCGGACAGGCTCGAGGCCAGGCAAGACTCGGCCTTTGCGGCGTCACCGTCGCCGGCAGCCTGGAACAGATCGGTAACGACAGACTCCTGAGACGGGAAGCCAAAGCCGCGCGTGTAGGCAAAGCCCAGACCGCCCGCGGCGATCAAAATAAGCAGAAGCAGCACGATGAAGACTTTGAGACCCGTGTGGCGATGGCGACGACGGACCTTGGCCTGCTTACGATCCTGACGGTCCTGCTGGACCATCTCGGACTCGGACAGCGTAAAGAAGCCGGTGTCCGAGGGATCGGGCATAAACTGACCGGTCGCGCCGGTAGGATCGAGCGGATCGACGGCAGAAGCGTCCATCGCGGGCGCCGGAGCCGTGGCCATGGCCGTCTGGGCAGACAGCGCGGCAAGCGAATCGTGCACGCGGGCAAGCTCGTCGGCCTGCTCGGAGGTGAGCTGGTAGATGCCATCGGCAGTAGCGGCGTTAAAGGCATCGAGTGCGTCGGAGGGACGGCCGGCGGCAGAAAGCGCCTGACCCATGCCGGCGTTGAGCGCACGCGTGTCGTCGCGGGGACCGGCAAAGTCGATAGCCGTGCGGTAGGTCTCCACGGCATCCGCCGGACGGCCGAGCTTAATGAAGCAACGACCGAGCTCGCCGAGTGCGGCGGCAGGAGCCGGATTGGCGCCGTCGATGGCAGCCTGACGGAAGGCGGTTCCCGCGTTGGCATAGTCGCCCGACTGGAACAGCGCATTGCCCAGGCCCAGATAGGCCTTGAACGGCGTGGCATAGGAAGCATCCTGCGTAGCGGCAGAGAAAGCCTGGGCGGCCGTCGTGTAGTCGCCCACGGCGGCGAGCGCCTTGCCGCGGTTGGTGAGCAGCGCGCCGCGCTTGCCGTAGGTGCCGTCGTTGAGGGCGGCAGCATAGGCCTCGGCAGCCTCGGCATACATGCCCAGATGCATCAAGGCGTTGCCACGAAGGTGATCGGCCTCGCCCATAATCTCATCGGGAGTCTTTGCCGCCCCAAGCATCTGGGCTGCAGCAGAAAAATCACCCGCGCGGTAAGCGGCGCGGCCCTGTTGGATCAGCTGGCTATTCAAGAAAGTCCCCTTTACTCGTGAACGATCTCGACATGGACGATCTCGTCGCCGGCACGCAGCTGCGAAATCACATCGAGACCCTCGACCGTGGTACCAAAGACGGTGTAACCGGAATCGAGGTTATGCTGGGCACCCAGGCAGAAGTAGAACTGCGAACCCGCAGAATCGGGATCCATGGAGCGTGCCATGGCAAGGGCGCCATCGACATGGCTGTTGCGCGGATTGGTGGCAAACTCGCCCTTGATGCAGTAGCCGGGGCCACCGGTACCGGGCATGCCGTCGGGGCCCTCAAGGCCGGCAGCGACATCGGCGCCGGACATATCACGGGTATTGGGGTCGCCGCCCTGGATGACAAAACCGGGCACATAGCGATGGAACTTAAGGCCATCATAGAAACCCATCGTGGAAAGCTCACAGAAGTTCGCGACATGAATGGGAGCGCCCTCGCCGTCAAACTTGACCTTGATGGTACCCTTCGACGTCTCGATTACGGCGCACTCGTCGCCGGCAAGCTGATACTCGGGCGTGTAGAGCTCTTTCTTAAAACCAAACATGTGGTTCCTTCCTCGTGCGTTTAAAGCATATTTGTACGAATTGTAGCAATAAGCACGGGCTTACATCAATTGCGCACGTAGGTTATGCCGACCATGGCGAACTAATTTTAGGAATGCTGCTGCGGCTTCCAGGAGCCCACGTTGGCGTCGTACTGGTTGAGCGCGCTGTTGCCGCCCTGTGCGATGGGCGCCAGGATCTCGCTTTGGTGGGAACTCATCGACTCGCCATCGGGAATGGCCAGCGAGATATCCCAGCTCTGGCAGATCACGTCGACGCGCTCATACATCCACTCGGCAAGCTGCTTTAAGTGGGCTATGTCATCCGCATAGACCGTATCGTCCTGGTACTTAAGGTTGTTGAGCTCATCTTGCGTCTTTTTGATCTGGTCGCGCAGGGCGTAGGCACTCTGCGACAGCTCCTGACGGGTGGACAGCGGCGTTCGGAGATAGCCGTTGTTAAAGGAATCGATGACCTCACCGATCTGGTCCTCGTCACCGTAGGACACGATGGTCTGATACAGACCGTCGAGCCTGGTATAGAGCTGATCATCGGTCAGCACGGTTTCTTCCTGGACCACCTCGGCAGAATTGTCCTGCTTGGTATCGTCCTCAATCGCCTCGCCCTTTTGGCGCGTGGGGAAGGTGGTTTGTGCAGCTTGACCAAACTGGTCGTAGAAACCAGGCATGACGCCCATGGGATCGGTCGTCACGAACCAATAGGCACCGCCGCACACAAAGGCAAGGACCGCGATGATAATGAGCGGCTTGGGGATATGACGCTCGTGCCTGTGATAGGCGTCCTCGTCGGGATGCACCTTGCGCTTGGGTTTTTGGGCTTCGTCATGCAGGGAAACGGGCGTGGGAATATCGACCTTGGGGATACCGAAATCCTTATCGAAAGCCGGCAGCACGCAGGTCTCGTTAGGATCGGCGGCATCCGAAAGCACCGCAGCGGCAGAGGCGGGCGCATGCGGCACCTCGGTATCAATCTGCTCTTGCGTTAGGCGCGGAAAGCCCGCCGTGCGGCCCGCTGCCAGGTCGGATGCGGCCGCGTCCTCGGAGAGGATACCCGGAGCGGGGCGTCCGCATTTGGGGCACGTACGATCATGCGGAGAAAGACGGGCACCGCAGCCCTCACAGAACACGAACTCGGTGTGCTCGGGACCGTCGCCCGGGCCGACGTAGGCGTTGCAGTAGGGACAAAACGAGGCGCCGTCCTCGATAGTCTTAAGGCAATGCGGGCAGATCACGGCATCCTCTTTTCGAAGCAATTCAAACAACCGAGGTTAGAGCATAACATCGCCACGGCCCCACAGGAGCAAGGCACCAATTCAACATCGCCAGAGCGCGTAGTTACTTCTTCTTTTTGCTTGGCATCGAGACTTTGATGCCTTGGGCGGACTTGGTCACGCGAGAGCGCCTGGCTCCGGTACTCTTCTTTTTCTTGGGCTGGGCCTGGGCCACGCCTTCGAGCGCGCGGGCCTCGGCCTCGCGAGCGGTGCGATCTTCGCGGCGCTGCGCCATGTCGGCGGCGACGCGCTTGGCAAAACGCTCGGCCGTCGAACCCGTCGAGCTCACCTTGCCGCCACCGCGACCCAGGTGGACGCGCACACCACGGCCAAAACCAGTTGCGGCATGACGACGACGCGGCTTGAGCGAATCCATCATCGTGGCGAGCTTAAAGAACACCGAGAAGGTAAAGACCACGATGACAGCCAAGATAACCATCTGGCCCATCGATAGGTTGGCAATAGACAGCAGCTCCGGGAATCCGATAACGCCCACCAGGATGCCGGCGACTACAAACACAAAGAGCACCACACGCAAGGGCGTGAGAGGCTGCGAGATGCGCCAGATCAGGCTGACGCTCGCCGCACACGACGTAAGCAGGCACATCGTAGACAGCGTGAGCTGGCTAAAACCAAACACGCGCGCCACAAAGATATCGAGCGCCGCAGCCAAAATGACCGCAATCGACGTCGGCAGTGCACGCTTAAGTACGTTGGTCAAAAACGCACCCTTCACGCGAGCATTGTTGGGCTCCAAGCCCAACACAAAGCCCGGCGCGCCGATGCAGAAGAAGTTAATGAGCGTCATCTGGATGGGCTCGAAGGGGTACGGCGGCAGCGCGATGCACAGCGCCGCCAGGCCCATCGAGAACAGCGTCTTGGTCAGGAACAGCGAGGCCGAACGCTGCAGGTTGTTGATGGAGCGACGGCCCTCGGCCACCACGGCGGGCATCGAGGCAAAGTCGTTGTCGACGAGTACGATCTCGGCCACGTTACGCGCGGCATCGGAGCCGGCCGCCATGGCCACGGAGCAGTCGGCCTCCTTGAGCGCCAGCACGTCGTTGACGCCGTCGCCCGTCATGGCCACGGTGTGCTCGCGGCGCTTGAGCGCCTGCACGAGCTCGCGCTTCTGCTGCGGGGTCACACGACCAAAGACATGGTAGCGGTCCACTGCGGCATCAAGCTTGGCCGGTGTATCGAGCGTCGTGGCGTCCACATAAGCGTCCGCCCCCGGCACGCCCACCACGCGCGCGATCGACGACACCGTACGCGGGTCGTCGCCACTGATCACGTTGAGGGTCACGCCCTGCTCGTTAAAGTAGCCGATGGTCTCGGCCGCCGAGGTACGAATCTCGTCGCGGATGGTCACAAAGCCCACGGGCTCGGCCTCGCCCACCATATCGCCATCGGGCGTAAAGCCGTCCACGCGAGCCACCACGAGCACGCGGCAGGTATCGGCAAGCTCGGCGACACGGTTCTCGACCTGCGAAAACACACGCTCCGAAAGCACAAACTGCGCGGCGCCCATCACATAGGAGCCCTGCGCAAAAGAAGCACCGCTCCATTTTTTAGACGACGAGAACGGAATGACCGACAGCGGTTCGGACACCTCGACCGGACGATCGGCGTAATAGTTGAGCAGCGCCTGGCAGGTCTCGTTGGCATCGGCCGAAGTCGCACGCGCGACGTTAGCCAGCGCAAAATCGAGCACCGTGGTATCGACGGGAACAGCCGCCTCGTCCGAGCCGGCGCCTAGGCTCACGCCCTCAACCGGCAGCGGATACGTGCCCTCGACCTCCATGCGACCCGACGTGATAGTGCCCGTCTTGTCCAGGCACAGCACGTCGACGCGAGCGAGCGTCTCGATGCAGTAGAGCTGCTGTGCCAGCACCTTGCGACGCGCCAGGCGAACCGTGGCGATGGCGAGCACCGACGAGGTCAGCAGCACCAGGCCCTGCGGAATCATGCCCAGCAGGGCGCCCACCGTGGACAGCAGCGCCGAAGAAGGCACACGACCGGCCAACAGCTCGGAGAAGCACCACGAAAGCGCGCTATCGCCCGGGGTTCCCGCGGCATCCCACAGCTCGCTCACACTCGAGGCAAACAACGCCAAACCGAGCGGGATCATGATGATGCTCGCAAAGCGCACGATGGCGTTGAGCGCGTTCATGATCTCGGAATTGACCTTTTTGACGTACTTGGCCTCGTTATTAATTTTGGCCACGTAGTTGTCGGCGCCGACATGGATCACGCGGGCGCGCAGCAGGCCCGAGTCGATAAAGCTGCCGCTCATGAGCTCGGAACCTGGCTGTTTCTTGATAAGGTCGCTCTCGCCCGTCAGCAGGCTCTCGTTCACGAGCGCCTCGCCCGAAACCACCACGGCGTCGGCGGGAATCTGGTCGCCGCGCCCCAGGCGAATGATGTCGTCGAGCACGATCTGGTCCAAGTCGAGCTCCACCTCGGCGCCGTCGCGCACCGCGATGGCCTTCTTGGAGGTCAGCAGCGTGAGCTTATCGACCATCTTCTTGGAACGCATGGACTGGATGACGCCAATAGCGGTATTGAGAAACACCACGAACAGGAACGTCAGATTCTTAAACGAACCGGTCAAAATGACCAGGAACGCCAAGATCACGTTGATCAAATTGAACAGCGTGCAGAGGTTCTCGATGATGAGCTCTTTGACCGACTTGGTCTTGAGCTCCATGTTGCGGTTGATTTTACCGGCGGCGATGCGCTCCTCGACCTCGGCGGTCGAGAGTCCGCGCTCGATATCCGTTGCTGCCATACCACGTCCCATCACGTCGCGTCGGTATAAGAAAAACCGCCCGGACCATGCGAGGTTCGGACGGTCTTACGTTCGATGGTGCCCCATGTTGGATTCGAACCAACGGCCTTCTGCTCCGGAGGCAGACGCTCTAATCCCCTGAGCTAATAGGGCCAACGTTTGGCATTATACCCAAGTGCACCACGGGCTATCAAAATAAAAGAAAAAGCTTTGCAATTCCGAGGAAGACGCGGCGCAACGGCCCACTTTAGAAGGCAAAAGCGAGTCAGATAGTATAAACTCTCATACACCATATATACACGGCTCGCGATGCGGGCCGTTTTTGCAAAAGTTATCCATCGAGGTGAGAGGCACACCATGATTGCAATTTTAAAGCAGAGCGCCAGCGACGAGGCCGTCAGCCATATCGTCAGCTGGATTGAGAAAAAGGGCCTGAAGACCGACGTCTCGCGCGGCGAGAATGAGACGATCATCGGCCTGGTGGGCGATACGACCAAGATCGACCCGTTCCTGCTCGAGTCCATGGATGTCGTCGAGCGCGTGCAGCGCGTCTCCGAGCCTTTTAAGCGTGCCAACCGCAAGTTCCACCCCGAGGACTCCGTCATCGACTGCGGCCACGGCGTCAAGATCGGCGGCGACCAGTTCCAGGTCATCGCCGGACCCTGCTCCGTCGAGGGCGAGAACCTCATCCGCATCGCCCGCCGCGTAAAGGCGGCCGGCGCCACGATGCTGCGCGGCGGAGCCTACAAGCCTCGCACCTCCCCCTACGCCTACCAGGGCATGGGCCCCGCCGGCCTTGACCTGCTGTGTGAGGCATCCGCCGAGCTCGATATGCCGATCGTCACCGAGATCATGGACCCGCGTGACGTGCAGGTCTTCCTCGATAAGAAGATCGACGTCATGCAGATCGGCGCCCGCAACGCCCAGAACTTCCCCCTACTCAAGGAGGTCGGTAAGACCAAGACCCCGATCCTGCTCAAGCGCGGCATGTCCGGCACGATCGACGAGCTGCTCATGGCTGCCGAGTACATCATGAGCGAGGGCAACGACAACGTCATCCTGTGCGAGCGCGGTATCCGCACCTTCGAGACCCGCACCCGCAATACCTTCGACCTCAACGCCGTGCCGGTTCTGCACCACCTGTCGCACCTGCCCGTCGTCGCCGACCCCAGCCACGCCACCGGCTACACCCGCTACGTTGAGCCCATGGCGCTCGCCGCGACCGCCTGCGGCGCCAACGGCCTGGAGATCGAGGTCCACGACGAGCCCAGCCGCGCATGGTCCGACGGCGCCCAGGCCCTCACCCCCGACCAGTTCGACGACACCATGCGCCGCATTCGCGCCATCCGCGAGGTCGTCTGCCAAGAGACCATGGAGTAGCCCATGGGTACGGTGAGAAACGCGCGCGTTAACCAGGGCGGCCCCAAGTGCGCCGGTATCGTCGGCCTTGGCCTCATCGGCGGTAGCTTTGCCCGCGGCTATGCCCAGGCGGGCGTCCGCGTGCTGGCCTGGGACCCCGATGACGATGTCATGACGGCCGCCAGCATGGGCACTGTCGCCGGAGAGCTCAACGACAAGACACTCGGCGAATGCGACATCATCGTCCTGGCTTGCTACCCCGAGGCCTGCATCGAGTGGCTCGAGGCGCATGCCCAGGCCCTCGCCGACGCCACCGACACCGAGGCCATCATGGGTCCCGTGGTGATCGACACCGTGGGCGTCAAGGGCATCGTGTGCGAACGTGCCTTTGAGCTTGCCCGTGAGCACGGCTTTTACTTTGTGGGCGCACACCCCATGGCGGGCACGCAGTACTCGGGCTACGCACACTCCCGCGCCGACCTGTTCCAGGGCGCGCCACTCGTGCTCGTGCCGCCCGCGGTGGACGATGCGTTCAAACTGGAGCTTTTGGGCCAGGTGCGCGAGATGGTGCGCCCCTTGGGCTTTGGCAAGTTCAGCGTGACCAGCGCCGCCGAGCACGACCGCGTCATCGCCTTCACGAGCCAGCTTGCGCACGTGGTGTCCAACGCCTACGTCAAAAGCCCCACCGCCCAGGTCCACCACGGCTTTTCGGCCGGTAGCTACCGCGATCTCACCCGCGTGGCGCACCTCAACCCGCAAATGTGGTCCGAGCTCATGATCGACGACGCCGACGCGCTCGCCTACGAGATCGACCATCTGATCGAATCGCTCGGCGCCTACAGCCGTGCGCTCAAGGACCGCGACCAGCGCTATCTGGAGAATCTCCTTGCCGAGGGCGACCGCATTAAGCGCGCGCTCGACGACGAGGCCTCCCACTAGACCACCTATCACGCCAGGTCGAAAGGACCATAGCTTATGGCGATTACCATCGATATCGACACTGCACGCCCCTACCAGGTGCATGTTGGCACGTTTTTGCTGGAGCAGGCGGGACCGCTCGTTCGAGCCACCGCCGGCGGCTCGCGCGCTGTCATCGTGACGGACACCAACGTAGGCCCCCTCTACCAGATGCCTGTTAAGCAGAGCCTCGAATCCGCAGGCTACGAGGTGAGCATCTGCACCTTCGAGGCTGGCGAGGCCCATAAGCGCGCCGAGACCTACGTTGCCATTTTAGAGTTTGTGGCCGAGCACGAGCTTTCGCGCTCCGACGTGATCGTGGCACTCGGCGGCGGCGTCGTGGGCGACGTGGCGGGCTTTGTGGCCGCCACCTACATGCGCGGCTGCAAGTTTGTGCAGATCCCGACGAGTCTGCTCGCCATGGTGGATTCGTCGGTGGGCGGCAAGACCGCCATCGACCTGGCTGCCGGCAAGAACTTGGCCGGCGCCTTTTGGCAGCCGAGCGTGGTTATCGCCGACGTGGGGTGCCTGGCCACCCTCACGCCCGAGCAGTTCGCCGACGGCTGCGGCGAGGTCATCAAGCATGCCGTGATCGCCGACCCGGAGCTTTTCGCCGAACTGGAGAAGACCCCGCTTACGCTTGAGCTACTCAACCGCGATGTGGCCCGCGTAGCGCTCATCATCGCCCGCAATATCGACATCAAGCGCGCCGTGGTCGTCGCCGACGAGCGCGAAACCAACCAGCGCAAGCTCCTCAACTTTGGACACAGCGCCGGACACGCCGTCGAGGCTTGCGAGCACTTTGAGCTCGGACACGGCAACTGCGTGTCGATCGGCATGGGCATTATCACGCGCGCCGCGGCCCTGCACGGCGTTTGCGATGCTGCACTGCCCGGTCGTATTGAGGAGCTCTGCGCCCGCCATGGCCTCAAGACCCGCTGCGACCTAGATGCCGATGCCGTCTTTGCCGAGGCGCTCCACGACAAGAAGCGCGCGGGCGACACCATCGACCTGGTGATTCCGCACGGCATTGGCCGCTGCTGCATCGACCGCACGCCGCTTTCCACTTTCCACGAACTCATTGCCGAGGGCCTCGGCCAGAAGGGAGACGCATCCGCATGCTAGCCCGCATCACCCCCTCCCCGCTCAAGGGCACCGTTCCCGCGATCGCGTCCAAGTCGATGGCGCATCGCCTGATCATCTGCGCTGCGCTTGCCAACGGCGAGACGCACGTTACCTGCAACACCACCTGCGCCGACATCGAGGCTACGGTGCGTTGCCTTACGGCCCTGGGCGCCCGCATCGAGACCGTCGAGGACGGCTTCCAGGTCCACCCTACCATGAAGAGCATTGAGTTTGGCCTGCTCAAGGCACTTGCCGGCGGAACGCTTGACTGCGGCGAAAGCGGCTCCACGCTCCGCTTTATGTTGCCCGTCGCCTGCGCGCTGGGCGCAGAAGCAACTTTTGTGGGTCAGGGACGCTTGGGCGCCCGCCCGCTGTCCCCGCTCTCGGACGAGATCATCGCCGCCGGCTGCGACCTGCAGGGTCTGGGCGGTTTTCCGCTCAAGACAAGCGGCCGCATGCGCCCGGGCACCTTTGTGCTGCCGGGCAACGTGAGCTCGCAGTATATCTCGGGCCTGCTGCTGGCGGCCCCGTTGCTCGCCCAGCCCTCCTGTGTGCAGGTGACCGGCCTCATTGAGAGCCGCCCCTACATCAACCTAACGATCCAGGCCATGAAGGCCTTTGGCGTTGAGGTCAACGTCGAGCGCATTCCCGCTAAGGACGGTCAGCCCGAGGTCACGAACTTCCGCGTGAGCAGTGGCTCGTACCGCACGCCCGGCAGCGTGGCCGTCGAGGGCGACTGGTCCAACGCCGCCTTTTGGTTGTGCGCTGGCGCCATCGGCACCGACCCCATCACCGTGGAGGGCGTGTCGCTGAGCTCCGCGCAGGGCGACCGCAACGTGCTTGCCGCGCTTTCGCGCTTTGGCGCCCGCATCGTGCGCTCCACCAACGCAGCCACCGTGCAGTCCGACAAGCTCGCCGGCTTTGAGATGAGCGCCCACGACATTCCCGACCTGGTACCCGTTATCTCGGCCGTGGCCTCGCTGGCTCAGGGCCGCACGTTCATCCGTGACTGTGCGCGCCTGCGCATCAAGGAATCTGACCGTCTGGTCACCACCACCCGCGAGCTCACCGCGCTGGGCGCACAGGTGCGCATTGCCGGTGACGACCTCATCATCAAGGGTGTCGATGCCTTCACCGGCGGCGAGGTCGATTCGCACAACGACCACCGCATCGCCATGATGGCCGCCATCGCTGCGAGCCGTGCCACCGGCGAGGTCGTGATCCACGGCGCCGAGGCCGTCAACAAGTCCTATCCCGATTTCTTCGACCACTACCGCCTGTTGGGCGGCAAGGTCACACTCGAGGAGGAATAGCATGTCCTCGACCTTTGGCAACGTATTGCACTTAAGCATCTTCGGCCAATCGCACTCCCCCGCTATCGGCTGCTCGCTCGATGGCATCCCGGCGGGCATCGCTGTGGACCAGGAGAAGCTGCAGGCCTTCCTCGACCGTCGCGCCCCCGGCCGCGACGAGACCGCGACCAAACGCCGCGAGGCCGACGCCGCCCACATCATCGCCGGTGTTGTCGATGGACATACCACCGGCGCGCCCATTGCCGCGATTATCGAGAACACCAACACGCGCTCCAAGGATTACTCCGAGCTGCGCCGCAAGCCCCGTCCGGGACATGCCGATTACCCGGCGCGTGTGAAGTATCACAACATGCACGATGTCGCTGGTGGCGGGCATTTCTCCGGCCGCCTAACGGCACCCCTGTGCATCGCCGGCGGCATTGCGCTGCAGGCACTCGAGGCCCGCGGCATTCAGGTCATGGCGCACGTCGCGCAGATCGGCGGCATCTCCGACCTGCCGATGGACGATATGGTCTATCGCGAGGCCGACCGCAAGGCGATCCTTACGAACGATCTGCCGTGCATTGACGCCGCCGCAGCCGGCCGCATGCGCGAGGAGATCCTAGCCGCGCGCGACGAACTCGACAGCATCGGCGGCATCGTGGAGTGCGGCATTTACGGGCTTCCCGCGGGCATCGGCGACCCCATGTTCGACGGTATCGAGAACCGCATCGCGCAAATCGCGTTTGGCATTCCCGCCGTAAAGGGCGTGGAGTTTGGCATGGGTTTTGCCGTGGCCGCCATGCGCGGCAGCGAGAACAACGATCCGTATCGCATCGACGCCGAGACCGGAAAGATCGAGGTCGAATCCAACAACGCCGGCGGCATCCTGGGCGGTATTTCGACCGGCGCGCCCGTCATGTGGCGTATGGCCGTAAAGCCGACGCCCTCCATTGGCCGCGAGCAGCAGACCGTGGACATGGACGCCATGGAAAATGTCGAACTCTCGGTCCACGGTCGTCACGATCCCTGCATCGTCCCCCGAGCTGTCCCCGTAGCCGAAGCAGCCGCAGCGCTGGCCATCTGGGACGCCCTCCTCGAGGACGCAGGCCAGCTCTAACCCGACTCACCTGGGTTGCCTGTCAACTCTGCCATTACGTGAAAGGGGCCTCCATGGACCTTGCCGATATTCGCCAGACCATCGATGGCATCGACACCATGCTCCTCAACAGCTTTGTCGAGCGCATGGACATTGCCACCGAGGTCGCCAAGTCAAAAATCGAGATGGGCAAGGCCGTCTTCGACCCCGCCCGTGAGCGCTCCAAGCTCAACAACCTCGCCAGCCGCGCGCCCGAGCGCTACGAGGCGCAAACTATCACCCTGTTCCGTCTCCTCATGAGCATGAGCAAGGCCGAGCAGCAGCGCTACATCAACGAGCTCAAGGGCATCACCGTCTCGCAAAAGGCCCACGCCACGGCCGTGGCCTTTGACACACCCTTCCCCCAGACGGCCACCGTCGCCTGTCAGGGCGTTGAGGGCGCTTACAGTCAAATCGCCGCGTGCAAGCTCTTCGACGTGCCCGACATCGCGTTTTTCGAGACCTTCGAGGGCGTCATGTGCGCCGTGCGCGACGGCTTCTGCGAGTTTGGCGTGCTGCCCATCGAAAACTCCACCGCCGGCTCGGTCAACGCCGTCTACGACCTGCTCGCCCAGTTCGACTTCCACATCGTGCGCTCGCTTCGCCTCAAAATCGACCACAACCTGCTCGTCAAGCCCGGCACCAAGCTTGCGGACGTGCACGAGGTCTACAGCCACGGCCAGGCCATTGCCCAATGCGCCGGCTTTATCGAGGCGCACGACCTGCACGCCACCAAGTACCCCAACACGGCCATGTCGGCCGAGATGGTCACCAGCTCCGAGCGCACCGATGTTGCCGCCATCGCATCGCGCAGCTGCGCGGCACTCTATGGCCTGGAGGTGCTGGAGCCCAACATCCAGGACTCGGACAACAACTACACGCGCTTTGTCGTCATCAGCCGCGAGCCACGCGTCTACCCCGGCGCCAACCGCACATCGCTCATGATCACCACGGCCAACGAGCCGGGCGCCCTCTACCGCGTGCTCGAGCGCTTTTACGCGCTCAACATCAACCTCATCAAGCTCGAAAGCCGCCCCATCCCCGGCCACGACTTTGAGTTTATGTTCTACTTCGACCTGGACTGCCCCTTTGGCAGCAAGGCACTCGACGACTTGCTCGATTCCATCGACGACGTGTGCGAGAGCTTCACCTACTTTGGCAGCTACACGGAGGTACTCTAGATGACCGATACCGCCGCAACCCGCCCCTACGGCGTACTGGGCCGCGTGTTGGGCCACAGCTACACCCCGACCATCTACAAGGAGCTCGCGGGGCTCGAGTACGTACGATTTGAGCGCGAGCCCGAGGATCTTGAGGCCTTTATGACAGGCGACGAATGGGAGGGCACCAACGTGACCATCCCCTACAAGCGCGCCGTCATGGACTACCTGGACGAGCTGAGCCCACTCGCCGAGCGCATGGGAAACGTCAACACCATCACGCGCCTGCCCGACGGCCGCCTGCGCGGCGATAATACCGACTACTTCGGTTTTCAGTGCCTGGTCGAGGAGCTGGGGGTTGATGTTGCCGGCAAGAAGGCTCTCGTGCTCGGAGCCACCGGCGGCGCGGGTACTACGGCCAGTATGGTGCTCGGCGATCTGGGCGCCACCGTCGTGCCCGTGGGCCGCACAAGCGAGGTCAATTACAGCAACATCGCTCAGCAGTCCGATGCAACGCTGCTCGTCAACTGCACGCCCGCCGGTATGTTCCCCCACTGCCCCGACGCTCCCTGCACGCTCGAAGGCCTCGATGCGCTCGAGGGCGTCATCGACATTGTCTACAACCCCGCCCGCACGGGTCTGATGCTCGAGGCCGAGCGCCGCGGCATCCCCTGCATCGGCGGCCTGCTCATGCTTGTTGCCCAGGCGGCACAGGCTGTAGAGCGTTACACCGGCCAAGCTACCCCGCGTAAGCGTATCTTGGACGTAACGGAGCGTCTGTCCCGCCGCGAGCAGAACATCGCGCTGATTGGCATGCCGGGCTCGGGCAAGACCCGCGTGGGCGAGCAGATCGCCCAGCTCACGGGTCGCGAGCACATCGACTTGGATCGCGCGCTCGAGGAGCGTCTGGGCATGCCCTGTGCCGACTTTATCGTCGAGCGCGGCGAGGCGGCCTTCCGCGAACAGGAGACGGCTGCGCTGGCCGACATCTCCAAGCGCAGCGGCCTGGTGCTCTCCACCGGCGGCGGCGTGGTCACACGCGACGAGAACTACCCGCTGCTGCACCAGAACAGCCAGATTGTGATGCTCAACCGCAAGCTCGACGAGCTCGCCCACAAGGGCCGCCCCATCACCGCGCGCGACGGGATCGATAAGCTGGCCGAGCAGCGCATGCCACGCTACCGCGCCTGGGCCGACTACATCATCGACTCACGCGATTGCGCCGCCAACACCGCCCAAGCCCTCCTCGACACCCTCCCATCCGCTCTCTAACCAAAACCACCACAAAGGAGACAGGCACCTTTGTGGTGGTTTCTCGACTGCAAAGGAAGCAACCATGAAAGCACTCGTCATCAACGGCCCCAACCTCAACATGTTAGGTATTCGCGAGCCGGGCATCTATGGCAGCGACAACTATGACCGATTAGTGCAGATCTGCCAGGAAGCGGGCGCCGCACAGGGTTTCGACGAGGTCGAGGTCTTCCAGTCTAACCACGAGGGCAGCATCGTCGACAAGATCCAGGAGGCTTACGGCAAGGTCGACGGCATCGTCATCAACCCGGCAGCCTACACGCACACGAGCGTCGCGATCCTGGACGCCCTCAAGGCCGTCGCCATCCCCGCCGTCGAGGTCCACATCAGCGCCGTCGAAACCCGCGAGGACTTCCGCCAGGTGAGCTACGCACGCCTAGCCTGCTTCGCCACCATCACCGGCGAAGGTCTGCAGGGCTACGCCCACGCGCTGGAGCTGCTGAAAGAGCATCTTGAGAAGTAGTCTCGCAGACAAACTTATCAACGCCGATCCGCGCGCCAATAAAGCCAGCGCCGGCAGCAGCAATCCCGCTGCTGCCGGCAATTTATTACTGGCTTATAATCGTTGCAGTCACACAACGTCTGGAGACCCACATGCTGAGCATTCACCTGGGAGATTACCCCGGTTCTATCTACGATACCGAGACCTATTTTAGGAACTCGTACCTGGATTCCTGGTTCGAAGATCCCCTGTCTGCGCAGATGATTAAAGGTGTTGACGGTTCAGAGCTCATCGGCCCTCACAACATCATCAGCAAACAGCTCGGTTCGATTACGCCCCTCGAACTATCCGGCGGCGTTAAGACGCTGCTGCTGGTGCGTAACCTCCCAAACATGGTGTTCAACGCATCCACCTGCGGCGACAATTGCGCCCGCTGGCTGCTCAAAATTGGCAAAGAACAGGATGTGCTGGTAACCCTTTACCACATCATGAAGTTCCCCTGGAAGCGTTTCGAAATTCGCATCAATAACGACGGCCGCATCGTCAGAAACATGCAGGAGTTTGTTGGCGCCACGAATGACTTTTTGGATGTTGATGAGTAATGAAAGGAACTCACACCGTCGTTGTTGAGCGTGCAAAAGTCAAATACACACTCACATTCAAACGCAATATCTCATTCATCCGCGGCAATAGCGGCACCGGCAAAACGACGCTCATCTCGATGATTCGCGACTACAACGATCGCGGGCCGGAGAGCGGCGTCACGCTCAGTTGCGACGTTCCCTGCGAAACGCTTTCCGGTAGGCGTTGGGAGCGCGAGCTTTCGATTATCGAGGACTCTATCGTCTTTCTGGATGAAGGCAACGAGTTTATCTACTCGAAAGACTTCGCCAGAGCGGTCAACGGGTCATCGAACTACTTTGTTCTGATATCCCGACGCGATGCCAACGAACTCCCCTACAGCGTCGACGAGATCCTAAAACTGGTCAACACGACGAGCAAGGTAATCAATGGACGCAAAAGCGACAAGCGTTTTTACTCGGTGACCAAACCAGTATATGATCACACGGCAAACATGCTTTACCAGGATCTTAACGTAGGGTTCGACAAACCCGATGCCGTGGTTGTGGAAGACAGCAAGTCTGGTTATCAGTTTTACAACGCTCTTTGTAACCGTCTGGAGATCCCTTGCTACACCGCCACCGGCGTGGCGAATCTAAAGCGAACGATTCACGAATGCCCCGAACAAAATGTGCTTGCCATTGGAGACGGAGCGGCATTCGGTCCTTATATCGAAAAGGCGCTGGGGCAGCGCGTTTACAAGAATGTTCGCCTGTTCCTCCCGGAATCGTTCGAGTGGACACTCCTGCGCTCCGGACTTATCCCCAGCAACGATATACCAAAGATCCTCGAGGACCCCTCGAGCTATATCGAAAGCCGCAACTACCTAAGTTGGGAGCGGTTCTTCACCGATGTGCTGGTCAAATTCTCAGCAGAAACGCGCTACGCTTACAAAAAGGCACGCCTCAACGAGCAATACCTAAAACCACAGGCAGTGAATGCAGTCACAAAAGTTTTGCCCGAGTGCTTGAGGGCAGAATAGCCAAACCCTTCGAAACAGCACAAAGCCCAAGGCTATGCCCACGCGCTGGAGCTGCTGAAAGGGCAGCTCGAATAATAAACCTACGGAACGAATGATATCCCTAATGATTACGTGCACAGTCAAATCCGGAAGTATGCGGCAAAATCCTAAGGGGCCGACACACCAGATAGCGACACCGCTTTTACCTGCGGTTTCTTTATTCGATAAGAGCGGCGTGCTTGGGAGTTGCGGAATTTACCCCGCACTTCCGGTGGGCGTTTTCGGAAGTGCGGGGTAAAACCGAGATCTGTCGACCAGACCCCGGTTTTACGCTTCCGTGACCTGCGGTTTTGTTACAAAAAATCGTGTTATGCTCGGCGGTTTCCGATTTTTCCCCGCACTTCCGAAAAGCGTTGCTAAAACGGAGGGTGCTAAAACGAAAACGCGGTCAAATGTCCCTCGGGAAATAGCCCCTAAAACACTGAAACCGCATTTAGGCGGTTTCCGCAGGCCATTCAAGACGAACCATCCGAAAGACAAAGAACCGTCCCCCGCATCGACTGAAAGCACAAGGGAGGTATTACGCCTTTTTGATTACGTATGCTAACCCGATATCGCAGGCGCAGTGTACGATTGATGCGAAGAGCCACGATGCTGGCAGTGTCATGAGTAACGGCATGGTCTGCCAGGGGATAAACCAATCAACTGCATGGATCGCAAAGATCGCCAGGCTGGCTTGTCCGCAAAACACGAGCCCTCGCTCAAGAACGCCCAAGACCGAAACGTCCTTCAGCTTCTCCACGGCCATAGAAACCCAACATACGCAGTAACTGCCAGCGAGAGCGGCAATCGTAGCAATAATAAACCCATCCACGCGGCGGCTCGAAAGCTCAAGCCCGCTCAGCGCGGCAAGGACAAGCCAAGCAACACCGACTCCAATAAACATCAGCGGCTTGCTCACGCTCGGCTCCAGCCCCCTTTGACGCACTGTATAGCCAACCCACATCAGCAACACAATGTAGCAGCTCAGATCAAGATCGAGCGGCAGGTAAACACCCATAAAGCGAGATACACTCAAGCCGCAGAAAGCTATTGCAGCACAAACAACGCCTTGCCAGACAACCCCAACTTCACGCCCATCAAACAGCCGCACCAGCGCATTAAACAACAGGCGCGACGTAAACAGCGCCGCCAAAAAACCATGACATGCCGACGGCAGCAACACCAAGCCCAGGCACATCAACGCCCGAGGCAAACACGAGCGTCTCAAGCCCGCCGGCAAGCGCACCGCCCGTCAATGGAGCCCCGCTCATCAAGAACGACGGCACCTGCCAGGCCAGTGCAAGAATCACATACGGCACCAGCAGGCGCGACACCGAACCGCTCAACAGTTCGCGCCACGGCTTGGGCCTAAACGTGTACCCGGCAAGAATAAAGAACACCGGCATGTGAAACGAGAAGATGGCATGCCGCAAAGGAGAGGAATTTGGGACCGTGTGTCCCACAATGACCAGAATAATTGCAATCCCCTTTGCAATATCAATCCAGTCGAGCCTTTTGGTCCCCATAGCACACCCTTCAAAGCCGCACAGCACAAGACGAAAAAAGCCCAGACCACCAAGCGGTCCGGGCTTAATAAACGATGGTGCTCCATGGCGGATTCGAACCGTCGACCTTGGGATTAGAAGTCCCCTGCTCTATCCAACTGAGCTAATGGAGCAAATAACCGCACGCCCGAGCACGCGCACGCGTGCCAGGCACAAGTAATTATAACCTAGTTGAACTGCTCGCGGTACGCCTTGCAGACCTCATCAACCGGGCCGTCCATGCGAAGGTCACCCTTCTCAATCCAGACAGCACGCTGGCAAATGCGCTCGACCTGCTCCATGGAGTGCGAAACGAACAGAACCGTCACGTCGCCGCTCTGGATAAAGTGTTGAATACGCGCCTCGCACTTCTGCTGAAAGAACACGTCGCCAACGGAGAGCGTCTCATCAACGATCAGAATATCGGGCTCGGTAATCGTGGCGATTGCAAAGGCGATACGCGCGACCATGCCCGAGGAGAAGTTCTTAAGTGGCATGTCGACAAAGTTCTGCAGCTCAGCGAACTCGATAATGCCGTCAAAGTTGGCATCGATGAATTCCTTGGTATAACCGAGCAGCGCACCGTTTAGATAAATGTTCTCACGCGCCGTCAGCTCGGGGTCAAAGCCAGCGCCAAGCTCAATCAGCGGTGCGATGTTGCCATGCACCTTAACGCTGCCCTCGCTGGGCTCGAGCACGCCGGCGATAATCTTGAGCATCGTAGACTTGCCGGAACCATTGGTGCCCACCAGGCCCACGACCTCGCCGCGATGAATATCAAACGAGATATGCTTGAGCGCCCTAAATTCCTCAAAGAACAGCTCGTGCTTGGCAAGCTTGATGAAGTACTCCTTGAGGTTGGTCAGCGACTCGGACGCCATGTTAAAGATCATGGTGACGTCGTCGACCTCGACAGCCAGAGGCTGCTCGCTGTAATCAACAACAGATTCAGTCATCACAGCACTCCTTAGATGTAGAGGATGAACTTGCGCTCGGACTTATGGAACACGGTGTATCCGATGACAAGCGCAAGGACCGCCCAAGCGGCGCACATACCAAGCGTCATGAGCGAAGGCGTCGTCTGGAACAGGAAGATGTCACGCATAAACTGCAGGTAGTTGTACATAGGGTTCGCATACACCAAAATACGCACGATATGGGGCATCTTCACGACAAAGTCAGTCGTCCAGAAGATGGGCGTGATATAGGTCCATGCCGTGATGACGACGCTCCACAGATGCATAACGTCGCGGAAGAAGACGGTGAGCGCCGAGAGCATCATGCCCAGACCCATGCAGAAGCACATAAGCAAGAGCAGGCAAACAGGCAGCAGAATGAGGTGCCAAGAAGGCATAACGCGGAACCACAGCATAACGATGGCAACGGCGACCAGCGAGAAGGCAAAGTTGACCAGCGAGAAGAGCACCTTCTGCACCGGGAAAACCCAACGGTGCACCTTGACCTTCTTAAGCAGTGGCGCCGCGCCCACGATCGACGTCAGCGCCTGATTCGTAGACTCGGACATGACGGCAAAGGTGACGTTACCCACGATCAAGTACAGCGGGTACATCTCAGGCGTAATAGAGCCGTTGCGACCCTGGGCAAAAATCGTCGAGAACACGATGGCCATGACGATCATCATCAGCAGCGGGTTGAGCACCGACCATGCGACGCCCAGAACGCTACGGCGATACTTGATCTTAAAATCCTTGGTAACCAGCTGACGAAGGATAAACGCGTCCTTCTCAAATTCGTTCTTAGCAAACGTCGCAGGCAGACTGCGAGCTTCTTGTTGCTTTGTCTGATCCGACACGGATGCAACTCCTTTACTCGTAATCGTTGACAAACGAACAGTATAGACCCGACGGCCATGCAAACGATTCGCGCAACAAAACTGGAGAACTAACCCACATCTTAGGATGCCAGGCGCAAAGGGCTATACTTTCTAGGATTTAATTCCAAAGGAGCATTGAGTGAATTCTGAATCCATTGCCGTCATTATCCCCTGCTACAACGAAGCCCTCACAATCGGTAAGGTCGTCGACGACTTTCACCGCGAGCTTCCGCAGGCGACGGTTTATGTCTATGACAATAATTCGTCCGACGATACTTCGCGTATCGCCGCCGAGCACGGCGCCACGGTGCGTTTTGAGCCCCGTCAGGGCAAAGGCAACGTCTGCCGCCAGATGTTTCGCGATATCGACGCCGATTGTTACCTGATGGTCGACGGCGACGACACCTACCCCGCCGAGGCGGCCAAAGCCCTCTGCGAGCCCATCCTTAGCGGCACGGCCGACATGACTGTGGGCGACCGCCTTTCCAACGGTACCTACGCCGAGGAGAACAAGCGTGCCTTCCACGGCTTTGGCAACAACCTGGTACGCGCCATGATCAAGTGGATCTATGGCTACAGCTTCGATGACGTCATGACCGGCTACCGCGCCATGAGCCGCCCGTTCGTCAAAACCTTTCCCGTGCTTTCCGAGGGTTTTCAGATCGAAACCGAGCTGTCGATCCACGCCGTCGACCACCGCTGGCGCATCAAAGACGTACCAATCGAGTACCGCGACCGCCCCGCGGGCTCCGAGTCCAAACTCAATACCGTCAGCGATGGCATTAAAGTCGTCGCAATGATTGGCACGCTGTTCAAGGACTACCGCCCGCTGAAGTTCTTCACCCTTGTCGCGATTCTATTCGCGCTTATCGGCCTCGCCCTGGGCATGCCCATCGTTGTCGAGTATTTCCAGACCGGCCTCGTCCCACGCTTCCCCACCGCCATGCTCGCCGCCTCGTTTATGTTCCTGTGCGGCCTGAGCCTCGCAACCGGATTCATCCTCGATTCCGTGGCGAAGGTCGAAAAAAAGCAGTGGGAAGTCAACGTGTACAGCAAATACGCTTTCGATGACTATCGCAGCGACAAAACGAACGCGAGGTAAATCGCCATGCCGCTTATCTCCATCGTCGTTCCGTGCTACAACGAGCAGGAATCGCTTCCGATCTTTCTCAAAGAGCTCGACGGCGTTGTCCACGCCATGACGCAAAAGCACCCCGAAATCTCATTCGAAGCAGTCCTCGTCGACGATGGCTCGGCAGACGCAACGCTCACCGTCATGAAAGCCGAAGCCGCGGCATCGCATCCATATACCATTCATTGGTACTCCTTCTCGCGCAACTTTGGTAAAGAGGCGGCGCTGTTTGCCGGACTCCAGCATGCAAAGGGCGACTATGTTGCCACCATGGATGCCGACATGCAGGACCCGCCCTCGCTCCTGCCGCAAATGTACGAGATCCTGCAAACCGAAGACTACGACAACGTCGCCACGCGCAGGACCACCCGCGAAGGCGAGCCTCCCATCAGGTCGTTCTGCGCCCGCATGTTCTACAAAATCATCAACCGCATTTCCAAGGCCGACATCGTCGACGGAGCGCGCGATTTTAGGCTCATGAAGCGCCCCATGGTCAACGCCATTATCTCCATGGGCGAATACAACCGATTCTCTAAGGGCATTTACGGCTGGGTCGGCTTTAAAACCAAGTGGCTCCCTTATGTAAACGTCAACCGCGTTGCCGGCGAGACCAAGTGGAGCTTTTGGTCGCTGCTCCTCTATTCCATCGATGGCATCGTCGCGTTCTCTACGGCGCCACTCTCCCTTGCCGCCCTCACGGGCATAGTCTTCTGCCTCATCGCCATCCTGGGATTCATCGTTATCCTGGTCAAAACGCTTGTCTGGGGTGACCCTGTCGGCGGATGGCCCTCACTCGCCTGCCTCATTACGCTGTTTGGCGGCATGCAGCTTCTGTGCCTGGGAATTATCGGCGAGTTTCTGGCAAAGGCCTATCTGGAGACCAAGCGACGCCCCATCTATATCGTTCGCGAGTCCAACGAGGATTCTGATGACACGGTCCAATAACAGCACGCTCAAGAACGTTGCGTTCTACGCTGCCTGCTTCACGTTTTCCATCACGCTCTTTGTCGCGCTCGCCATAGCGGGGCATATATATCCCTTTGGCGACAATTCGTTTCTCACCAACGACCTCAAGTACCAATACATCGACTTCTTTGCGTGGTTTCGCCGCGTCCTTTTAGGCGAAGCGAACCTTCGCTATTCCTTCTCCCAGGGACTTGGCATGAACACTTGGGGCCTCTATAGCTACTACCTCGCGAGCCCCTTCAACCTGCTCTGCGTGTTGTTTCCCCAGGACAAGCTGACGCTCTTTGTATTCGTCATCAGCGCGCTCAAGCTTGGCTGCGTCCACATCAGCAGCGCTTGGTATGTGCAAAAGCGCTTTGGCTTATCCAAGCCTGCGGCATTCCTGCTTTCCCTCTCGTTCACGTTTTGCAGCTGGACCGTCAGCAACCTGCGCAACCCGCTCTGGATTGATTGCCTGATCCTGCTTCCCGTTTGCGCCTACGGTTGCTACGAGGTCATCCGCAAGCAGCGCATAGCGCGCCTTGTCATCGCCACGGCACTTAACGTCATGTTCTGCTGGTATACGGCCTATATCAGCATTCTGTTCCTCTGCATCTTTGTACTGGTCGAATTTGTCGATTACGCTGCCGAGCAGGGCTTTAGCTGGAAGCTCATGCTCGATCGAGCACTTCGATTCGCAGGCGCCATCGTTCTCGGGCTGCTTCTGTCCGCTTGGACCTTTTTGCCGACCATCCTTGCCATGTCCAAGGGCGGCCCCGTTTTGGCCCTCGGACCGCTGCTTAAAACCAGCCTCAAATCGCTCATCAGGGGCTTTCTCCCCGGCATGTGGGTGAACAACGACAGTACACCGCAGTTCTATTGCGGCGTAATCATGATGCTGCTCGCGGTGAGCCTACTATTTAACCGCGCCGTTCCGATCAAGATGCGCATCGCGACACTTGTCGTCACGATAATCCTGGTCGCAAGCTCCGTTTTGAGTCCGCTCGAGTACATCTGGTGCGGCATGCGCGTACCCAACGGCTTCTATTCGCGCACGGCTTTCTTGCTGAGCTTCTTTGCGCTGTGGGCAGCGGGCTATGCCCTGCGGACGCTCAAGGACCACCCTAAATTGTGCCGAGCATCTCGTCCAGCAGTTATCCTGCCCCTCCTGGCGCTTACGACCATCGAGCTGTTCGCCAACGCCCATAGCATATGGAACCAGCTGTACATAGGCTATTCCGAGGACAATAACAGCGCCTACGTCGCCACCGCAACAAGAACTGTCAGGGCGATTCAGGACAACGACCCGACGTCGTTCTACCGCATTGACCGCACGACCACGCGTACCGATAGCGCCGCCCTCAACGAAGGCTTGGCGCTCGGGTACGATCAGCTGTCCTCGTATTCGTCTGCCAACAACCCGCAGGCCATCGCGCTGCTCAACTCCCTTGGCTACAGCAGCGTGGGCGAGTTTTCGACCCGTTATGCCGAGCCGATTCTGACTGTCGACGCGCTGCTGGGGGTCAAGTACGCCATCGTCGAACAAGTGCCCGCAGGATACGTGGCAATGCCGAAGCTAGGCGGCGCGGCAAGCGCCGTGCACGAGAACCCCTATGTGCTCAGCCTTGGTATCGCGGCCTCTAAAGACATTCAAAACTGCACGCTGGAGGGTGAGAATCCCTTCGAGATGCAAAACGACCTGTATAGCAAAATCCTCGGCCACAAGGTTGAGCTCTACACCGAGATTGACGCCACGAAAACGGCGGACAGCCAGGACGCAAAGCAGTGGAGCGTCACTGTGCCGGCAGGGTCAATCGGCTATCTCTACATCAATAAAGATGCGAATGCCGGCAGCTATTGGCCCGTCGCCCTCACTATTGACCAACGAACGATCAATAACGAAGCCTGGCGATTCGATAACAATATCCGTCAGATTGCAGATGCATCGGATGCTCCAAGCTTACATACGGTATCGCTGGAGGTCGCAGAGGGCTATACCGATATGCCCCAAGACAATGAACCGGTCTTTTACGCGCTCAATCTGGAAGTTTTTAAGCAGATTATCGATGAGCTTAGGGCGAGCGAGTTTATTCCGGTGGTTTTCGAGGACGGCAAGGTCGAGGGCGAGTATACCGCCGAGAATGACTGCAACTTGTTGCTGAGTGTCCCGTACGATGATAGCTGGAGCGTAACGATTAACGGAGCCGCCGCAGAACTAACGCCCGTTGCCAATAAGGCTATGTCGAGCCTGAGCGTACAGAAAGGCGCGAATAAAATCGTAATGACCTATAAGACTCCGGGCGCCCTTGCAGGGCTTGCAATGAGTCTGGCTACCGCCGCCACCCTCATTGCAGCGGGGCTATACACCAGGCATAAGAAAAGCCGCCGTTAACAAGCGGCGGCTTTTCTTTCGGAATTTGAATAGCAACTAGAGCGTCTTGAGGTACTCCCTCAGCTCTTCCTCCCAGTCGGGCATGTGGAAGCCGGTGGACTCGAGCTTGGAAAGGTCGAGCGCGGAGTGGACCGGGCGCGGTGCGATGGGGCCCTCGGCGCTTGCGTAGTAGTCGGTGGTCGATACCGGCGCGACCTTCTCGCCGTTGCCGTTGGCGGCCTCGAAGACGGCGCGGGCGATGTCGGCCCAGGACTTCACGGCGCCGGAGCCCGTGCAGTCGTAGGTGCCGTAGGGAGCGTGGGTCCCCAGCACGTGGAAGATGGCCTGGGCCATGTCGCGCGTGAAGGTCAGGCGGCCCAGCTGGTCGTCCACGACGGTGATCTGCTCCAACTTGTCGTCCGGGTCGGCGACGCGGTCGGACAGGCCCTTCATGGTCTTGACGAAGTTGTGGCCCTCGCCGATGACCCAGCTGGAGCGCATGATGTAGTGGCGCGGGCATCCCGCCACGGCGATGTCGCCGGCGGCCTTGGTCTGGCCGTAGACGGACAGCGGAGAAAAGGGCTCCTCCTCGGTGTGCACCTCGGCGGTGCCGTCGAAGACGTAGTCGGAGGACACGTGGACCAGGGTGATCCCATGCTCGGCGCAGGTGCGTGCGAGCAGGGCGGGACCGGTCGCGTTGGCCTTCCAGGCGATGGCGCGGCCCTCGGGGGTCTCCGCTTTATCCACGGCCGTGTAGGCGCCGCAGTTGATCACGGTGCCGTAGAGCGACCAGTCGTATTGTGAGTACGCGCCCGGGTCGGACATGTCGAAGGTGTCGATGTCGCAGAAGTCGAAGTCCTTGGCGAC
>URIA01000002.1 GCA_900547765.1 uncultured Collinsella sp.
CGTCCTCCGATCTCCCGGGGCCGGCCGGTCCGGCCCTCAGGGTATCGGGTTCCCATATTCATCCGTACATGTACGGATGAATATGGGAGGTGTTCGGATGAAGTTGATATTCAAGGGCTGGCGGGCCGACATCTACCGTTCGCCAGCCCGATGGTCCCCGGGGCGGGGAGAGCGCTATAATGCATTCTGCATCTTGGATTGTTACTCCTGTGTGGAGGCATGCCCAAGAGCAATACAACACGGATTGTTACGTAAGGCATGACCGCAATAGCACTGCTATTGGCTATCATGCCTTTTTCTGTGAGTGTTCTTGAAAGGAGGTTCACCATGCTTGCAATTAAAAAGCTTAACAACAACGCGGTTCTTTGCCGTGACGGACAGGGGCGAGATGTCATCGCCATGGGCAGGGGCGTCGGTTTCGGCGGAGATTTTCCTCGAGAGCTCCCTCTTTCTAAAATCGAGCATACGTTTTACGACATTGATCCTAAAGGACAAGATGTCATGAGGGATCTTCCCTCGGATATCGTGATGTTTGCGGCGAAAGTTATGGACATCGTTGCCAACGAACTGCCCTACGACCTCTCGACCAATGCGACGCTGTTCATGGCTGATCACCTGTCGTTTGCCGTTGCGCGAGCCCAAAAGGGGGTCCGCATCGCGATGCCTCTTGCCTATGAAGTGCGGGAGACGTATCCGAAGGAATACAAGGCTGCCCAGTTTATCGTCATGCGACTCGAGAAGGAGCTCGGAGAGCGGCTTCCCAAGGATGAGATTGCCAGTATTGCGATGAATCTCGTGAACGCACGGGTTGTTGAAGCCGTCAAAGCCACGGCCGAGCCCGCAAAGCAGTTCGACGATATGCTCGAGGACGTTATCGAGATTCTCGAAAGCGATTTCCGCATTATTGTCGACCGCGATTCCTTTGATTTCACCCGCTTCGCCACGCATCTGCGGTACCTGTTCAAGCGCATTCAAGCCGGCGAGTCGCTGAACAGCGCCAACATGCAGATGTACAAGAACTTTCGTGAGGAGTTTCCGCAGTTGGCAGAGTGCGTGAAGCATATCGGTTCCTATTGTCGTGAAACGTGGGACGCCACGCTCTCCGAGGAGGAGGAACTCTATCTGATGATCCATCTCAACCGGATCATCTCCAAAAAAGGATTGTAACCCGTAGCCATTCGGGGCATGACCTTTGCCGATTCGAACAGTAAGCCAAGATTGTGCAAAGGAGCCAATGATGGCAAATTACAAAAAGGTGGCAGAGCAGATTCTCTCCACTGTGGGCGGGGCGGAAAACGTGGCTTCGGTTACGCATTGCATGACGCGCCTGCGCTTCAACCTCAAGGATGAAAGCCTCTCGAATGATGAGAAGCTTGAGGACATCTCGTCTATCATCAGCGTCGTGCACGCCGGAGGGCAGGTGCAGCTGGTGGTCGGGCCCACGGTCGACAAGGTCTACGACGAGGTTTGTAAGCAGGGCGGATTCGAGGTCACGGTATCGATTGACGAGGAACTCGATGGCCCTCAGCTTAGCTGGAAGGAGCGCTTGGCGCCCAAGCACCTCTTCAATCAGCTGCTCGATGCCGTGAGCGGCGCTATCACCCCGATCCTTCCGATCTTTTGTGTCGCCGGTATCTTCAAGATGCTCGTTATTCTGTTTGGGCCCGAAGGCGCCGGTTTTATGTCCGAAACGAGCGACCTGTATCGGATCCTTTCCCTGGTGGGCGATGCGGCGTATTACTACTTCCCGGTGTTTGCCGCCTATAGCTCGGCTAAGAAGTTCAAAACGAGTCCTGTGCTGGCACTGCTCATCGCTGTTGTGATGATTTATCCCGACATGCTCGCTATTGTTGAGGACGGAAAGCCTTTCAGCGTCTTCGGCATCCCCATGCAGCTCGTCAACTACACCCAGGCTGTTCTTCCGGTCATCTTGATCACCTGGGCCCAGTCCTATGTTGAGCGCTTCTTTAAGAAGATCTCGCCTGATATGTTGCGCATTCTGATCGTACCCGTGGGTACGGTGCTCGTGATGTTGCCGGTCGCGCTGTGCCTCTGCGGCCCTGCCGTCCAATTTGTCATGGGCCTTGTGGCCGATTTCATCATTTGGCTCGCCTCTGTTGCCGGTCCCGCTGCGACCGCGGTTATCGGCGCATTCTGGAATCTGATCATCGCCACCGGCATGCACGTGCCGATCTATACCGCCATATTGCCCGCCGCGTTCCAGAACGGTTACGACGCCATCTTATACCCCGGCACCGCGGTTGTAGCCTACACCACGCTTGCCATCGCGCTCGCCTATGGCCTGCGCGCTAAGGGCAAGGAGAGTCGAGCCACGGGCTGGAACTTGTTCATCACCTATGCCTTCGGTCGCGTGAGTGAGCCCATCATCTACGGCATCCTGTTTCGCGACAAGAAGGCTCTTGCCTGGAACATGATTGGTGGTGCTGTCGGTGGTCTGCTGGTAAGCCTTCTTCATGCCAACGTCTATATCTTCACTGGCGTTGGTTTCCCATGGATGAACGTGCTCATGTTTGCTCAGGATATCATCCCTGGCACCATCGGGTGTCTTGCTGGCGGTGCCGTGACGTTTGCGTTGGCGATGATTTTTGGATTTGAAGGACAGGAGAAGATGCCGTTGAAGTCCAAGAGCGGCGATTCTGAGGCCGTTGAATCCGTCGAGGCATAAGAGGCTACTACACAAATATGCTCCCCAGCCGTTGCGCGGTCCGACCCCTTGGCCGCGCAACGGTACTGTGCTGTTGCGCGGCACTTGCCGAGTCCGTTGCGTTCGACAGTGTGGGCCGGGAATTTGATAGAAAGGACGACACCATAATGTTTAGAGAAGATTTTTTATGGGGCGGGGCTCTGGCTGCAAACCAGTGCGAGGGAGGATGGAACGAAGGCGGTCGCGGTTTAGCCAATTCCGACATGCTGCCGTTTGGCGATCAACGCATGGACGTCATGCGGGGAGACCTTGATCCGCGTGCGTTGGCACCCGACAGCTTCTATCCCGCTCGCAAGGGCATTGATTTTTACCATAGGTACAAGCAGGATATTGAACTGTTTGCCCAGATGGGTTTTAAATGCCTGCGCTTATCAATCGCCTGGAGCCGCATTTTTCCCAAAGGAGACGAAGCCGAGCCCAATGAAGAAGGCCTTGCCTTTTACGAGGATGTTTTTAGGACGTGTCGCGCGCATGACATTGAGCCTTTGGTGACGCTCAACCACTATGATGTCCCCATGCATCTCGTCGATGCGTATGGCGGATGGCGCGATCGCAGGTTGGTCGACCTGTTCGAGCGATATTCGCGTACCGTGTTCGAGCGCTATCGGGGATTGGTCAATTATTGGCTGACCTTTAACGAGATCAACATCATGACGCAGGCGTGCTTTATGGCGGCGGGGATCATCTTCGAGCAAGGGGAGAATCGCTATGCAACGGTTCACACGGCCGTGCACCATGTATTGGTTGCGAGCGCCCGTGCGGTCGGGGCGTGTCATGAACTGTGCCCTGGGGCGAAGATCGGTTGCATGCTCAACGCAGGTGTCTTCTATCCGGCTACATGTGATCCGGACGATGTGCTGGCTGCGCAGGCTGAGAATCGCAGCCATTACATGTTTACCGACGTCCAGGTGCGCGGTGCGTACCCGAGCTATGTTCTCAAGGAATACGCCCGCCATGGTTTTGAGGTGCCCTATCGGGATGATGACCGCGAAATACTGGCTGCAAACCTGGTCGATTTCGTCTCGTTTTCGTATTACTCGACGCGCGTCGCAAAAGCGCATGCGGAAGGTCAGTTCGATTCGAACCTTCTTCGCTCGGCGCCTAATCCGTATCTAAAACAGGAGCCTTGGGGGAGGTTTATCGACCCCAAAGGGCTGCGCGTCACCATGAATGAAATCTGGGATCGCTATCAAAAGCCGCTGTTCATCGTCGAAAACGGTTTGGGTGCTCCTGATGTGCCGGAAGATTCGGGTGAAATAGAAGACGACTATCGAGTTGAATACCTGCGGGCCCACATCGAGGCGATGAGGGAGACCGTCGAGCTCGACGGGGTGGAACTCATGGGATATACCTGTTGGGGCCCGATCGATTTGGTTTCGGTCGCCACAGGACAGATGCGTAAGCGCTACGGGTTTATCTATGTCGATCGAGACGATAGCGGTGCGGGCTCGTTTGAGAGACGTAAAAAGAAAAGCTTCGAATGGTACCGACGCGTAATAGCAAGCAATGGCGAAGACCTTGCGTAATAACGTTAAGATGGACAAATGCGCCCGTTGGGGGAATAGTCGTGCCACTTCGCTTGACAACAGGCTAAACTAGCTATTAAACATTTACTACTCTGTTTAGATTGAATTTGCGGTCGTTTATTTGCCGAGCTATCGAGTTGCGATGCTCCGCCGCGGCCGTTGCTAGGGGGAACAATGGCCAAAGCAAGTGTTCGCGAGATCAGCCGCATCACCGGTTTTTCGCCTGCGACCGTGTCCAACGCGCTCAACCGCAAGCGCAGCGTGAGTGAGGAGACCGCCAAGGTCATCCTGGAGTGCGCACAGTCGCTGGGCTATCAGCAGTCGACGCAGCTCGAGAGCATCCAGTTTGTGCTTGCGCGCAAGACGGGCGCCATTCTGGACGAGAGCACCTTCCATCCTGCGGTCATTGAGGGCGTGGAGCGCCAGGCGCGCCGTCACGGTATGAGCACGAGCTTTGTCTCGCTCGACTTTAGCGACTTGGACGCCGTGCGTCCGCAGGTCGAGGGCCTGATCGCCGATCCATCCGCCGCTATCGTGCTGATGGGTACCGAGCTGGGTGAGGAAGACTATGCCTTGTTCGCCAACGCTGCCGCCCACTTGATCGTGCTCGATGGCTGGAGCGATCGTCAGTACTTCGATGCCGTAGTCATTGCCAACACCGACTCGGTGCTGCGCGCCGTGGACTACCTTATCGAGAAGGGTCACAAGCAAATCGGCTATCTGGCAGGCGACCTTCGCATCCGCAACTTTAAGGATCGCGAGCGCGGCTATCGCCAAGCGCTTGAGGATGCGGACCTTGAGGCCAACCCGACATGGCGCGTCACACTGGGCACCACGCTCGAAGGTGCTTATCGCGACATGGGCGCATGGCTCGACAGCGTCTCGCGCGACGACCTGCCGACGGCTTTCTTTGCCGAAAACGACGTGCTCGCCGTAGGCGCCATGCGCGCGCTGAACGAGCACGGCATACGTGCCCCCGAGGATGTCTCAATCATCGGCTTTGACGATCTGTCTTTGGGCGCCTTCTCCAATCCGCCGCTCACCACGGTGCACGTTCCCAAGCACGAGGTGGGCGAGATCGCGGTGCGCCGCCTGGTGGGCAACATCCGCAATCCCAAGAGCTATACCTGCAAGACGGCCGTGTCGACCTACTTTGTCGAGCGCCAAAGCGTGCGCGAGATCTAGTCGGAACGGCGCCAGACCCCAGAGCGGAAAAGTCCTTCTAGATTACCTAGAATGATTTTTCTGGGACGGGGATTTAAAACTCATTGATCCCCGTCCCGGGTAGCTCATTTGGGACGGGGCTTTTTTGACTGGTATGATTGGTGCGACCATTCGAACCAGCTAAAAGAGCCCCGTCCCAATTTAACTACCGAGAGGATCTGCCATGGAGCGCATCGCGAGTTTTTCCGTTGACCATCTGCTGCTTGAGCCCGGCGTGTATGTGAGCCGCATCGACCGCGATCCGGCGACCGGCGCCGCCGTCACCACTTTTGACCTGCGCCTGACCACGCCCAATAAGGAGCCGGTTATGAACACGGCCGAATGCCACACCATCGAGCACTCGGGCGCGACGTTCCTTCGCAATCATGCCGAGTGGTCGAGCCGCATTGTCTACTTTGGTCCCATGGGCTGCCGTACGGGCTTTTACCTCGTCGTGTTTGGCGAGGTGACGAGCGAGGAGATTCTGCCGCTCGTGCGTGAGCTGTTCGAGTTTGTCGCTGGCTTTGAGGGCGATATCCCCGGTGCCGCTCCCGAGGAGTGCGGTAACTACCTGGACCAGAACCTTCCCATGGCAAACTGGCTCGCGCGCCGCTACCTCGACCGCGACTTGGCCGATATCGACGAGAATCACCTGCACTATCAGCAGGCGTAAGGCTGCTTGCAGGAATAACGTTTGTGCCAGAAGCGCTCCCGCTCTTTGCGGAGCGCTTTTTTATGCCGAGTGCTCAAAACAGAACAAGATTGTTCTAGAATGTTCATACTGTCACACAAACGAACAGGAGCGAACATGCATATCTACTCTGTCTCTGATCCCGAGTTCAAGTCCTATGGCAACGTTTGGGATAACGTTCCGTCCGAGCTTACGTCGCCCGTGCTCGAGGCACTTGCCTCCACGCCCATCCCCGAGGGCAGCAAGTATGTGGCCTCCGCGCCCGAGCTCGAGGGTGTCATGGATGCCGATAAGCTGGGCTTTCTCATGTTTGGCGGTCGTCCCTTCCAGCTGGGCTGGTGCAACGGCCACAACACGCGTCTCAACTGCCTGGAGTACCACCGCGCGAGCGAGTTCAACCTGGGCGCCCGCGACTTTATCCTGCTCGTGGCGCATCGCTGGGAGATCGAGGACGGCAAGCTCGATACCGCGTGCGTCAAGGCGTTCCGCGTGCCGGCCGGCACGCTTGTTGAGGTTTTCAACACCACGCTTCACTACACGCCCTGCATGGTCGACGACGGCGGCTTCCAGGTGATGGTGGCGCTGCCCGCCGGCACCAACGGCCCGCGCCCCGAGGCTGCAGCCGACATGCCTGCCGCCGGTGACGGCTACTGCTACTGGAAGGCCGACAAGTGGGTTCTCTGTCATGCTGACAGCCCCAAGGCAGCCGAGGGCGGCTACGTAGGCCTCATCGGCAAAAACCTCGACATCACCGTGGACTAGCGCATCGCCCCAAACCACCACAAAGGTGCCTGTCCCCTTTGCGGTGGTTTGGGGCGGGCGGATATCGGGAAGTGCCAGACGGGGGAGGCTGCCGGGCGCCTTGCCGTCTGCGGATTTTGGGACATGTGGCCCGCTTTTTGAGCCTGCCTGTCGGTACACTAAAAGCACTATGGGTACCCGCGAGCGACATATCGGCCACGCGGCCGCCCGATCCGCACCCGTGGCGGATCCCAGGGGCGGCAGGCTCTTCGCCATGCCGCGATTCCTTGTTGGCATAACGCATCAGGTGTACCGTCACCGCGTCTTTGCTATCGCCGGCGCCATCACCGCGCTGTTCCTCATGCTTTTGGCAGTCTTGCCGGCGCTGTTCGCCTTCGACCCCAAACTTTCTAACGCCGTGCCCGCCTATAGCGAGGTGTCCGAAGAGGTCGTGGATGCGCTCGTCCACTCGAGCTCTCCCCCGCTTCTTGTCGCCGCAATTATATTTTCGATCTGGGGCGTATCGGTCTATCTGCGCTGTTTGGACTATGTGTTGCGCCGCCGCCTTGTTGCCATCGCCACCATCTGCGCCCTGTGGATGATCGAAGTCATTCTCAAGTACAAGTCGTTCACGCCGTTCTATGCCACCGTGCTGTGGTACCTGTACTACGTGCCCATGACGCTCATTCCGCTGCTCTACCAGTTGTGTGGTTTGCGCCTTGCGGGTCTGGAGCAACACCGCCTGGGTCGCCGCTACTGCGCTGCGCTGTGGATTGTGGCCATCCTGCTTATCGGATTTGTGCTCACCAACGATTTTCACCAGCAGGTCTTCCGCTTTGACCGTACAAGCGACACCTGGAGCAACGATTACACGTACGGCTGGGGTTATTTCGCCGTCTTAGTGTGGACGGCCTTTAACTTTGTGGCCTTTTTTATCCTGGTTGGTCGGTCCTCGTCCTTTCGCATCCAGCGTTTCTCGGGCACGGCGGCGCTCGTGCTGCTGGGCGGCGCGTTCTTTGCCATCTCATATGCGTTGCGCGTGCCCTGGGCATGGAGGCTCAACTTCTCGCTCATCTATTGCGTCTTGTGCGTGGTGGCGATGGAAATCTGTCTCGATTGCGGTGTCATTCCGTCATATCACGACATCGCCGGCATCTTCGACACCTTGCCGCTCGACCTCAAAGTTCTAACGCGCGACTTGCAGGAAGTCTATGCCACGCCGGTGTCGAAGCCAATGCCGGCGGGCGTGTGCGAAGAGCTGCGAGCCCAGGAACACGGGCATGCCCATGCCTTTGCCGTGGAGTCCAATCCCGATGTGATGTACCGAGCCTTTCCACTGCTGGGCGGATCGGCCCTGCTTGCCCAAGACGTGTCGGATCTCAACGAGCTTAACCGTGAACTGGCACACCGTCGCATGGAGCTGCAACGCCAAAACGAGCTGCTCGCCGCCGACTACGACCTTAAGACGCATTTGGCAGATCAAGAGGCCGAGACCTTATTGGTCCAAGACGTGGACCAAGCGCTTGCCCGCGCGCTCGAAGGGATGTACGACCTGCTGAGCTCGCTGCCGCCATTGACCGACGAAGCGTCTTCGCACGAGCGCTACCGCATGCTGCAGCGCGCCAAGATGCTCGTCGCCTATTGCAAGCGCAAGGGGTCGCTCACGTTGGCACAGCACGGGGAGAGCGGTTTTGATCGCGACCGCATTCAGCTCATCGCCAACGAGCTCGCAAGCGACCTGCGCACCATCGATATCGATTGCGCCTCGATTATCGCCATACGGCGCCCGTTGCACGCCAGTACGGTAAGCGCCCTGTACGACTGCGTGTATGACTTTGCGTTTTTTGCCTACACCACCGACCATCCGGCGCTTATGTATCACTTGGGCGACCATGACCGATGCAGTGTCGAGCTGCGCGCCACGCTTTTTTCCAACGATGATGCAGATCTTTCGCAGACGCCCGCTGCGCAAGAGCTCGAAAGCGCTCTGCAAGGGCGCAACGTGGCATACCGCCTTGAGGGCGAGTCCGGCCAGCTGCGCATGATCGTCTTGATGCCGAGGGCGGGTGAGTGACGATGCAGATTTCGCTCATCCTTCCCCAAATCGTTGCGCTCGATGTTGTCTTTGCCCTGGCTGCGTGTCTGCAGACGATCCACGTCCCGCTCATTTCATCGCGCCGCTCGTCCTATAACCGTAAGGTGATTTGCGCCTACGAGACGAGCTTCGTGGTTCACCTGGTGGTTTCGGCGCTTATCCTGTTCGCGTCGTCTGGCTCGTATCTGGTGGCGCCGCTTGACGTTTGCGCCAGGGCAATGGGCGGAGTGCTGTGGCTCAATGCCGCGATTTTTGCCTATGGCGTGGTGCTTATGGTGCGCTATCGTCGCCCCGTCATGCTGGTCGAGCTGCTGCTTGTTGTCGCCGTTACACCGCCGGTGGTTTTTGCCATGGGCTCGGCGTGGGCCGTTGTCCTTATCGCAGAGGGAGCGTTCTTCCTGTTCCGTTCCATCGCGGCGCTCTTGATGGATGTCCGCAACCGCCAGGAGGATATCACCGCGTTCTCGACGATCGAAACCATCAACGTGATTCCCGTGGGCATCCTGTATCTGGACCCGAGGGGCCGTCCGCTGCTCATGAACCGCTGCATGCGAAAAAACCTGGTGGAGCTTCATATGCCCACCGACCTAGGTGATATGAGCGGAACATGGAACGACCTGCGCAAACTCAGCATGCAAATGCCCGAAAGCAGCCAGAACCGCGTGCGGATTAATCTGGACCGCTTTGGTGAGGCGCGGGCGGTGGTCGAGGTTTCTCCCGCCGAGATTCGCTTGTTTGTGCACGACGAGGTTATGGTTTCGGGCCGCCTCTTTGAGCGCATTATCGGACTGGACGTGACGGAATACGCACACGCCTACGACCGCCTGGCGCAAGCCAACCACCTGCTTGAGCTTGCGGGCCAAGAGCTCCAAGCCCAGATCGAAGAAGTCAAAAAAGTTGCTGACAATGCGGCCTATCTGCGTATGCGCGCTCGCGTGCACGACGTGATCGGGCAGCGCCTGTCCATCCTCCATCGTTATCTGGAGGAGGGGCGCCTGGACGACGAGTCGCTCGAGCAGATCGACCCGTTGCTGCGCTCGATCGCCGCCGATCTGCGCAGTGGCGGTGCCAGTGAGCCTGTGGAGCAGCTGGGTGATATCGTCCACGCCTTTGGCCTGGTGAGCGTGCAGATCGATGTGGAGGGCGAGCTGCCAAGCGACGCGCGTGTCGCCGCAGCCTTTCTGCAGATTATCCGCGAAGCCTCGACCAATGCCACCAAGCATGCACAGGCCCATCAGGTCCATGTGCGCCTGCGGCAGGAGACGTCGGAAGACGGCGCTGTTGCGCGGATGGCCGTTTCTAACGACGGCGCGCCTGCACCCGTATCGTATCGCGAGGGAACGGGTATCCCAGGTATGAGGCATGTCGCACAGAATCTGGGCGGCAGCCTGGAAGTCCACACCGCCCCGCCCTTCACGCTTACGGTGTCCATCCCGCTCGCCTCCAACGCCACGGCCCAAAGGAGAAGCTCATGATCCGCGTGTTAATCGTCGAAGACCAGGCTATCTTGCGCGAGAGCCTGGCGCGTTCCGTGGGCGACCAGCCCGACATGACCGTTGTCGCCGCGATCGCCGACGCCTCGGATGCCTTGGACGTTGTGCTCAAGGAGCGCCCGGACATGATACTGATGGACGTATGCACCGAGCATGATTCCAACGGCATCGTGGCGGCGGCGCGCATTAAAGAACAACTGCCCGAGTGCCGCGTCATTATCATGACCGGCATGCCCGAGATCACCTTTGTCGATCAGGCCCGCGAGGCGGGCGTCGATAGCTTTGTGTACAAGAACGTCGGTATCGACGAGTTGTTCGCCGTGATGCGCTCCACGCTGGCGGGCTATTGCACGTTTCCCAAGCCGCCCGAGAGTATTTTTTCGGGTACGGCGGCACTCGACGATGTTGAGCTATCGATTTTGCGCCTTGCCTGCGAGGGCAAGAGCCGTCGCGAGATCGCGGCCGAGCTGTTTATGAGTGAGGGCACCATCAAGCGTCGCATCTCGGAGATCCTCAACAAGACCGGCTACGACAACATCATGCGCTTGGCCGTGCGCGCAGTAACGGACGGCAGCATCGTTCCCAATATGGAGCGCTAGCGCTCGTTACGCATCGGCACAAAAACGACGGGGCCGCAGGATCAACTCCTGCGGCCCCGCCTGACATGTGCGCGGATGTATCCGCCAATCCGCGGCCGTCGATGTCTGCCGCTACGCGATGGTTGCGCTGTAGGAGGCGACGTCCTCGTAGGAATCGGTCAGGTAGGCGTCGATGCCGATGGTCGTATTGACCAGGTCGTCAAGGCTGTCAAGCTCGCCGCTCGAGAACGTGAATTCCTCGGTGGCGCTGGTGCCGGGCATCAGGTGAGCCGAGAACCAGGGTTCCTTCATAGTGCCGTTGACGTTGGTCTTGCCGGAAGGAGCGTAGAAGGTCAGGTCCTTGTCGCTCTTGTTGGTGATGTTGACGACAAAACCGATGTCGCCCCACTCGTCCTTGAACTTCTCGGTGATGGTGATGGTGCACAGGTCGTCATCGGCGACGGTGACGGCGGGGGAGATTTCGACACTCTGGACGTCGTCGTCTTCGACGGCCTCATCGACCTCTTCTTCCTTCTCGGCCGCCTCGCGATCCTTCTTCACCGTGCCGGACAGATCCTTGTCGGACTTGGTGAAGATAAGCTTGTCGCCTTCCACCTCAAGGACGAGCTTGTCGTCCTTGAGCTTCAGGTCGTGCGACTCATCTTCGGCGGTGATCGTTACGGTGGTGGCGTCCTTGGCTTCCCATTTCAGGTCGGCGACCTCAAGGAACATATCGAGGACGCCTGTGCCGTCCTCGTCGAGGATCAGGACGCAGTTGAGGCCCCACTCCTTGAGCATATCCATGTACTCATCGGTGAGCTCTTCGCCATCCAAGGTTCCACCCGAGTACTGCCAGCTGCCGACGAAGTTGGCCTTGGGGTCCTTGCCGCCGCCGCTGCAGCCCGTCAGGGCAAAGGCGAGCGCCAGGACGCATGTCAGAAATGCGAGTACGGACTTTTTGAACGTTGTCTTCATGGTGTCCTCCTTTATCGAACGAAACCCATAGAAGCAAATGCGGGGGTGGCGGAACCCCCGCCAATTACCAGATAGAGGGGTTAGGGCCGGGGCGTTCCGCAGTTGCTGCAGAACTTGCCGCCGTTTTCGCTGCCGCAGTTGGGGCAGAACCACTTTGCCGGTGCCGGGGCGGGTGCGGGACTGCCGCACTCGGAGCAGAACTTGCCGGTGTTGGTGGCGCCGCAGCTGCAAGTCCACGTGCCGGCCGCAGGTGCGGCGGCGGGAGCCGGTGCGGGGGCGGGAGCCGGAGCCGGCTGCGGGGCGGCCTGCTGCTGTGCCTGGCCGGCGGCGAACAGCTGGCTGGCGTTCATGCCGCCCATGCCACCTGCCATGCCCATGCCCATAAAGCCTGCCATCGCGCCGTTGGGGTTGGCGGCTGCCGCGCGCATCGCATCGCTCTGGGCGCTGGCGATGTTGGCTGCCGCCATGGTGGGATCGCGCATGACCGCGGCTTTCTGCAGGTCCTTGATCATCTGCTCGTCTTCTTGCGAGGCGGCGATGGAGTTGACGCCAAAGCTTACGATCTCAACGCCGCGCAGGTCACGCCAGTCGGCAGAGAGGACCTCGTTGAGCGCGCGGGCGAGCTCGGTGGTGTGGCCGGGGATGGCGCTGTAGCGGATGCCCATCTCCGAGATCTTGGCAAAGGCGGGCTGCAGGGCGGTGAGCAGCTCGGACTTAAGCTGGCTGTCGATCTTGTCGCGCGTGTAGCTATCGGTCACGTTGCCGCATACGTTGGTGTAGAACAGCAGCGGGTTGGTGATGCGGTACGAATACTCGCCGTTGCAGCGCACGGAGATGTCGACGTCCAGGCCAATGTTGTTGTCGACCACGCGGAAGGGCACGGGCGAGGCGGTGCCGTACTTATTGCCGATAATCTCCTTGGTGTTAATGAAGTAGACGCGCTGGTCCTTGCCCGCGTCGCCGCCGAAGGTAAAGCGGCTGCCGATATTGGCGAAGGTCTCCTTGATGGAGTCGCCCAGGTTGCCGCTAAAGACGCTCGGCTCGCTGCCGGTATCGAAGACGAACTCGCCGGGCTCCAGTGCGACTTCGATGATCTTGCCGTTTTGCACCACGAGCATGCCCTGGCCGTCGTTGACGGCGATGACGGAGCCGTTGGAGATGACGTTGTCCTCGCCGCGCGTGTTGGAGCTGCGGCCACCGGTACGTTTGCTGCCCTTGCAGGCCAAGACGTCAGCAGGCATCGATTCGCAGTAGATATATTCCTTCCACTGGTCGGCCATGACGCCGCCGGCAGCTCCCAATCCAGCTTTCAAGAGTCCCATGGTGATCTTCCTTTCTCGTCAGAGGCCGGGTGGTATTGGTTGGATTGCTTAGTCGTCCTTGTCGTCTTTCATGACAACGGTGGTCTCGGTGTGGCTGAAGGTGTCGTGCTTCTCGACCAGGTCGAGCTCGCCGCAGTACTCGTCGGCGTGGGTGGCCTCGTTGGCCGTTTTGAGCTGGCCTACCAGCAGCACGTCTCCGATGATTACGATGATCAGCGGCGCGACGATGTTGATGAGGATGCCCTCGATATCAAAGGTGAGGTAATCCGGATCGAAGGCGTATTCGCCCATAAAGAGAATCTGGGAGAGGACAAATCCGATCACAAAGAACAGCAGCGAGGCGATAATGAGCTTGGGCTTGGAGCAGGGGAGCTCGCCGACCATACGGCCGGTTTGGCCGTTCATGGCAAACAGGTAGCTCTTGCCGTTCCACGAGGTCGAGAGCATCCAGACGGGGAACAAGGCGTAGTCGCTGTCTTCCCAGGTGTAGTCGAGCTGCTTGCTCTCGACCGAGGCATCGTCGTACTCATCGATAACGGTCTCGCGCAGGGCCGAGATCGTGCTTTCTTCCATACGGCGCTCGGCACGGGCCTTGCAAGTTTCGCAGTCCTCATCGTAACGGTTGGCGATGTAGCCGGGCATGTAGGCGACCGAGAACGGGCGCAGCGCGTCGTAGTCAAACGGTTCGATGGCGTCCATGTGGCCGTCGGGCATCTTGGACGATCCGTCGACGGGCACGCGCTCAAACGAGATATTGCCCTTACGGTAGGCATCGTAGTGGTCGGTGGTCGTGACGGTGCGGTCGGATTCCTCGGTCACGGTCTCGTTGGTTGCGTCAAAGTGCACTTCGCCGTCCACGCGGGCGCCGTAGAGCCAAAACGGCACGTAGACGCCTTGGACTTCGTCGATGTGGTTGCCGGTGACAAAGCTCTTGGGCAGCAGGATCTTGCCCTTGTAGTGCTCCTTGAGCGCGGCCAAGACATCGTCGCGTCCGAGTTTAAACGGAATCACCAGGTCGGGCGAGAAGTCGCCAGAGAGCTGGCCGGGCGCCACGGCGGAGTTGCCGCAGTACGGGCAGGTGGAGACGGCGACGGTGCCGTCCGAGATCAGCTCGGCGCCACACGACGAGCAGATATAGCCGGCGTTTTGGGCCAGTTCCTGCACCGCATCGTCGGATGCGGGCTTGGATGTTGCGGCCGCCGCATCGGCTTTGGCATCTGCCTTGTCCTGGCGCTCGCGATAGAGAGCCTCGACCTCTTCGACTTCAAAGCGCGAGTCGCAGTAGTCACAGACGAGCTTTTGCTCGGCGCTGGCAAAATGCAGCGGGCCGCCACACGCGGGGCACTGATAGTTAACGCTTTCGAAGGCCATGATCGGTCCTTTCCGTGCCGAGGGCTATGCGCCGATGGCGCCGCCGCAGTATTCGCAGCGCCCACTGGCATCGGGAATGGTGGTGGCGCCGCAGAAGGGGCAGGTCACCGCGGTCTTGGGGGCCTTGGCGGCAACGACGCTATCGCGCGTCTCCTGACGCAGCTGCACCAGCGCGTCGCGGACTTCGGTTGCCTGACGCTTGGCCTCGCGGTACTCGATGGATCCGCGCTGCTCGATGGTGGAGTCGTTCACGCGCAGGTCGATCTCGGTAAAGTACGGCGTGTTGACGTGGATGGTCAGATTGAAGTCGTAATCCAGGTCGTAGCGCGGCGGGTCATAACTCTCACGCTCGCCGTCCTTGGTCTCGCGATAGATCTCGGTGCGGTGCTCGTCGATATCCATATCGCAACCGAGCACCTGCGAGAACTCGATGATGTCGGGATTGGCGTCGCGCCAGCGGCTCTGCGAGGTGATGATCAGCAGGCCCGCGTCCTCATCGAGCATGATGTTGGTGCGCCCGGCCGAGAGTGTGCGCGTGGGGTTGAACGACGCCAAGCGCTCGGCATTGGCCTCGCGGTAGGCGAGCTGCTCGCGGATATCGTCCGCGGTGCTGGAGCGATAGCCGTGAAAGTAGGGGGAGAGCTTGCCGGCGCACTCTTTGCACAGGTAGCCTTCATTGATTTTTGTCTTACCTAGAAGTCCCAGTTCGGTACCGCAAATCGCGCACTCTTTCTTCTCGAACATCTTGTCAAAGAAGCCCATGGCTGCCTCCCATCAACAGGTAGCGTGTGTCACTTTTGATGATGGGGGAGTGTGCGATCCTTCGCGATACCCAGACGGCTCAAGGAGTCTCCACAACTGGGACACATGGCCCATTTTTTGACTAGTCGTTGGGGACGTTCTTAAACGACTAGTCGCAGGGGACACTCTTCGGCCACTCATTGGGGACGTACTTAAATGAGTGGTAGTTGGAGACACTCCTGGCCGAGCTAGAGATCGCGCGCGCCCCTTCTGGGTCATGCGGCTCAAAATCGCGGCGTCATGCGGACGGCTGGGGTCGAATTTGCAACATTTCGAACTTGGCTTCGATATTGAGATTGGTTCTTTATTAAAATGGTGTTCCGGACAACAAAGCGGGTGGGGGTTACCATGAGGGACCTGGGAGACACAACCGCATATTTGCGCCGGGGCATGCGGGAGATTCTGTGCCTAGCGCTGTTCTTCTTCACGTTTTTGGCGTGCGAGTATTTCTTTGATGCGCGCATGGCCGAGTTCGTGCCATCGAGTGAGGTCGTCATCTACGAGAGCATCGTTGTCGGCGCGAGCGTGATTGGCTTTTTCGTGCGCCCATTTCTGTACTATCGCCGTCCCCAGACGATCGATGCGACGAGCGATATTACGGGCGTGCTGTTGGTATCGGCGTTGCTGCTGATGATTATGGCAGTGCGGTTTGAGGTAGTAATTGCCGGCGGCCTGGTGGCGTGCTGCGCCCTGGGCTATTGCGGATCGACCGCCCATGCCAATCTTGCGCGGCGTTTTGCGCAGACGCCCTGCCTGGCGCGCGCCGTGGCGGTTTCCTATGCTGCGGGCATTTTGGTGCAGGTGCTCAACCATATGGTGATGCCTGCGGGCATTCCCCAGCAGTCTGTTCTCATTGCCTGTGCGATCGCGCTGGTGGGGCTGCTTCACGGTGCCCGCCGCGCTAAATTGCGTGATGAGCCTGCGCCCGAGTTCGAGGTCGGGATTGCCGAGCTATCGGTCGATGCGTCGGAGCGTGGCGCCAGGTGGCACGATGACCCCGAGGCAAAGGCGGCCTTTCAGGGCGCCGTGGTGCGTCTGACGGTGGCGACCGCTTGCCTCACCGGCGTGTTCGCGGCCCTCAATGCCGGCCTTACGACCTCGCATGCCGCTGGCGCTATCGATCTGGGCGACTGGCCGCGCTTGCTGCTGGTTGTGAGCGCCCTTGCCGCCGGCGTCCTGTATGACCTGCGTGGGCGTTCGTATATGAATATCATCATGACGTGCGCCGCCATGCTGTCCACGCTCTCGTTCTTTGTGCTTATCACCGATGGCAACGGTGGCAACACGCTTGCCGCCACGATTATCTTTTACCTTGGCACGGGCTTTTTCGTGGTGTTCTTCACCGCGAAGTTCGCCGCGATTTCGACGTATGCCCGCTGGGCGTATCTGTGGCCGTGCATGGGCCGTGTTATCAACAACGTTTGCTCGATACTCGTGACGGCTCCGGCGGTGGCGATTATCTCGAGTCAAAACGTGCTGGCGGCAGTGAGCGTCGTGCTCGTGCTGTTTGTCGGCATCGCGATTTCGCTGTTAGGGCAGTTTAGACAAGACGGTGAGGGCGAGGCGACGCACGGCGGGCTGGCGCTTGCCACCGACGATCTTGGCGTGAGCTGTGAGCCCGGCCAGGCCGACACGGTGCCCCTGGAGGCGCCGGAACTTTCGTTTGACGATCGGATCGATGGCTTCGTTGCCGCCTTTGGGCTCACCAAGCGCGAGCGCGATGTTCTGGAGGCGCTGGTCGTTTCGGACGACAGCGTGCAGGACGTGGCGGCGGCACTCTTCCTTTCGCGCTCCACGCTCTATCGCCACATCGCTTCGATCAACAAAAAGACCGGTGCCTCCTCGCGCGTAGCCCTCATCAACTTCTTCTGGTCCTGGACACCCCAAGACTAGCTAACCACCACAAAGGGGACAGGCACCTTTGTGGTGGTTTTTTACCTGCAAAAATATGAATATGAGACATTTGTCACCTGCCGTTTTGGTGCTCAAAGGCATATGAATGTGATGCTGAGCAGAGCAGAACGGAGGGGGTGCACCTATGGCGTCTCGGGGTTGCGCGTCTAATAAAATTGCGGGCGCGCTTATCGCCGTGGTGGTCTTTGCCGCGGCGGTGACACTCATGCGAGTTTACGTTGCCGGCGAACATGGCGCTCAGGGAAAGACTGCCGCGCAAGTGTCGCTCAACGATTGCGCTGCCGTTCCGGTGGCGGTCAAGCTTATCGAGGACGGGGAGGCGCGGACGGCCTATGAGACCGACGATGCCGAACTGGTCGCATCGACTTTTGCCGCGCTCGATGGCTGCACCGTGGGGGATGCGGTGGATGAGCGGACGAGCGATGCCGGCCGAACGCTCGTCTTTGTCTATACGGATGGCTCGGAGCAATCGGTAGAACTTGAGGGCAAAAACATCGTGCTCGATAAGACGGCGTACCGACTTAACGGTGCCGATGAGTTATGGCGGCAGCTTGCCGCGATCAAAAACAGCTAACGAAATAAGGGGTGTACGGGATGAGTGACTTGAGATTCTGTCCAGCGTGTGGGGCGCAGCTGCCTCGGGTCGCCGGCGTGACGGTGCGATTTTGCCCGGGGTGCGGCGTCCGACTTGAGGGCGTTGTGGGCTGCTCGGGCGCCGTGGGGGCTACAGATGGGGCGACTGCCGATGACGATGCGGACGAAGGCGGCGGCCCGAGTGTGGACGCGCCGGCCGATGCGTCGGTGGAGACTGCCGGTGTCGCGTCGTCGTCTCGTGACGCGGCCACGACGGATATGCCTCACATCGGTGACCTTGAGCTTCATGCCGCATGCGATACTTCCGGCGGCCAGGCACTCGCGCAGGTGGCGCTGCCGCGGGGCTGGCATATCGAAGAGGCGCATCTTGAGCGCAGCGGCAGTTTCGACTGCCCGATTTCGGTTGGCGTGACGGCGGCGGGTCCGATGGGTGAGCGGATTGTGTACCGCTCCGAGCTCTGCTACGTGGATGCGGGCGCCGTTGCCAAGCGTATCCCCACGCAAACCGAACGCAAGGTGTTTGTGCACGTGGAGGCAGCTTGCGACGAGCTGGCTCAGGCCTGTGCAGCACGGCTGGGCGCGCGGGCAGAGGTTGTTGCCGAGCAACCGTACCCATCGAGCGCGGCGGTCGATATCGAGCGCGAGCGTGCCCGCGTAAAGCGCGAGGCGGCAAACGACTTTGCGATTCAGGGCTTTTCGATGGAGCCGAGTGATGTGGTCTATGAGTGCCGCATGCGTCGATATCGGCTCACGGGCGCCCCGGTGCCCACTGAGCTTGCGGTGGCGGCCAAAGTCGAGGGCTATATGTTTTCAATCGGCGGTGTCGCGGGTTCTATGGGCAAAGGTGTTGCCGCTGGGGTCGAGGCGCTGCTGGGCGCGGGCCTTTCGAGTGGACTGATCGGCGGTGTTTTGGGCAAGCGCCTGCGCGAGCGCCAGGCGGCGGCAGCGGCGGGACAGGGCGTCGCGCAAGAACAGCCCACGGGTCGAGGCGGTTGCCCGGACGGAGCGTCGTTCGAGCTGGGCGCGGCCGACCTGCTGCAGTGGCGTATCAGGGACAGCTTCTGTTTGGCTGCGCCAGAAGGTCGCCTGGACGAGGCGGCCTCCACGGCGCTTGCATCAATGGCGTCGACTCTGCGGCTCAATCCGGCGATTGCACGCGAAGCGTCAGCTCAAAAGCAACAGATGGTGCTTGAGCAGCGCCAACGCACGCAGATGAACATTACCCAGCAGCAACAGCAGTTTGCAGCCTGGCAACAGATGCATGCCTCGCAACAGGCGGCGTTCGACAGCTACCAGCAGGCGTGGTTCGATCGCAGCGACCGTCAGCACGCCGCGAATATGGCTGCCAGCGCCGCCAATTTTTCCAGCGCGGGCGTGGGGACGGGCGCCGCCTCGTATTCCGATGCCATTCGCGGGGTCAACCATTACGCCAGACCCGACGGCACCGATGTCGAGGTCTCGGTGATGGCCGACCAGGCCTGGGTCAACGGTTCGGGCGATGTGATCGGTACACGCGATGGTTTTGAACCCGGTTTTGGCTGGACGGAGCTGCCTCGTCAATAGCGTGAGGCGGCTTATGTGTGAATCGATGCCGGATGTGTTTCTCGGCATGGTGATAAAGAACGGGAAAGGAACAATGATGAGGGAGACGGTACTTTCGCGCACGGTATTTGTCGCGGCGGCGGGAACGGCGCTGCTGACGCTTGTGGGGTGCGGCGGACAGCGGACGCAGGATGCGACGGGTTTTAACGACGACCGCCCGGTAAAGGACAAGATGGACGCGGGTGCGACGTCGGGCGATTCCGGCGACGCGGACCGCGGCCCGGGCGCGGACAGCGGCTCGGCGGATGCGTTCGATACGTGGTCGGATGATTGCTGGGATGCGCACCGCAACATCAGCATCGCGGCGCTCCTCGAGCTTAAGGGCTGGCAGTTGCAGGAGTTTGCCTCGCAACAGGGCTATACCTGGCAAGACGCGCTCGAGATGTACGAGGACGAGGCGGGACACGTGCTCAGCGTCTGCAATATCAGCAAGGACGGCGCGACCGAATGGCTCGGCGAGGACGAAATCGGAAAGCTCGACAAGGGCGGCACCGGAAGCACCGTGATGTTCACGCTGCAACTTTCGGGCTATTCGAGCTGCGAGGATGTTATCGCGGGCTTTTCCGTGCCGGTCGAGGACCGGGCGCAGATTACTTCGGGCTCATGGATCGCGTGCGTATACGGTTCCAACATGGCGCGGCACGTTGCCATGGTGAGCCCGATGGAAAACGGCGACTATCGCCTGGACCTCATTACCGAGGAGGCCATCAAAACCGGCACGTTTACCCAGGGTGGCGGTGCCCCCACGATTAACGAGTTCTGGCAGGAAAAGACCGGACGCGCGCTCGGCTAAGTGCGATGCGCCCAATATCATAGCGAGGGATAACATGAAGAACGAGATGACGATGAGCCGTGCGACCTTTGTGGCAGGCGCAGGTACGGCGGCTTGTGCACTGGCTGGCTGCTCGGGCGGATTGGGCGGCGCGGACGGCGCCAAGGCGGCGAGCACGGCGGACGCCGCCTGCGTGGATGACAATGCCAACGTGACGGTCTATGCCTCCATCAACCTGAGGGGTGCCGATCTGGTGCGCCTGCTCAAGCATCAAAACTATGAGTGGCAAGGCGAGAGCGTGGGCTATGGCGCCGTCGATGATGCGGGATTTTTCGCTTTTACCTTTTCTGAGGTCTCGGACGATGTGGACGAACTTGCAAATAGCGCGATACCGCTTTCGGAATCCGAATACGAGGAGCTTGAACCGGGTGGCGGAGACGATAGCGTGGCGATCTTGCTTTCGGTGGCAGGTTATACGACGGGCGATCGCGCGCTTGCCGGTGCAATCGGCGATGCGGCGATGGTGCAGGAGAAGTGCACGATTGACGATTCCACATATTGGCTGGTCAAGGCACTCGACGGCAGTCGCTATGTGATTTCGGCCTACGATACCGAAGACGATGGCGACAGCGCGCATGACATCTATATCTATAGTGAGTCTTTTATTCGCACCGGTTATCTGAGCGGCGGCGACAAAATCGATATCGACGAGCTCTGGAGTCGCCTGACCAACGCCTCGTAGCGCACCAAAACCACCACAAAGGGGACAGGCACCTTTGTGGTGGTTTTTGCCCTTGGGCTGTCTACTGTGGCGGCTCACCGTGCTACAGCAGCTCGCCGTGGCGGGCGATGTAGCGGCGCTTTGCCAGTTGAGTGAGCGCGATGTAGGCGGCAACGATGCCGATGAGCAGTGCGAAAAAGCTTGCGGGTAGCGTCATGAGGCCCAGCGCGTCGGCGATGGGGCTTGCCGGCAGCCAGGTGACAAGCGCCAGCCCCAGCACGGTGAGCGTGCACAGGGCGGGCACGGCGTGGTCACGCGGGCTCGGCAGGCGCGGGGAGCGCAGCATGTGGATCACGAGCGTCTGCGACCACATGGACTCGACAAACCAGCCGCTCTGGAAGAGCGCCGCAAAGGCCGCCATGCCCGCGGCGTCGCTCGCTGCGGCAAGCTCGGACCAGCTCGCGCCTACGGCGGCGGGGCACACCACAAAGTAGAGCGCGGCGAAGGTCACGATATCAAACAGCGAGCTCACGGGGCCCAGCTCGAGCATAAAGCCCTTGATGGATGCGGCGTCCCAGGCACGCGGGCGGGCAGTCCAGGCGTCATCGACGGTGTCCCACGGCAGTGCGATGCACACGATCTCGTAGACCAGCGACAGCAGTACCAGCTGCAGGGCGCTCATGGGCAAAAACGGCAAGAACAGGCTCGCGACGGTCACGGACAGCACATTGCCAAAGTTGGAGCTCACCGTGGTCTTGAGGTACTTGAGCAGGTTGCCGTAAGTGCGGCGGCCTTCGATGATGCCGCGCTCGAGCACGCCCAGGTCCTTCTGAAGCAAGATGATATCGGCGGATTCCTTGGCAATATCGACGGCCGAATCGACCGAGATGCCGCAATCGCTCGCACGCATGGCGGCGGCGTCGTTGATGCCGTCGCCCATAAAGCCCACGGTGTGGCCGAGCATCTCGCGCATGACACGTACCAGGCGCGCCTTCTGCAGCGGCGAGAGCTTGGCGAAGAGGTGGGTTTTCTCGGCGCGCTTGGCAAGTTCGGCGTCATCGAGCGCATCGATCTCGGAGCCGAGCAAGACGTTGCTCGCATCGATACCAATCTGCTCGCAGACGGTGGCGGCGACGCGGTCGTTGTCGCCGGTTAGGACCTTGACCGCCACGCCCTTGGCCTCGAGGGTGGCGACGGCGCCCGCGGCACTTGCTTTGGGCGGATCGAGGAAGGCCAAAAAGCCCATCAGCACCATGTCGCACTCGTCGGCGATGCCAAACTCGCCCACGCAGCGCGGATTGGTCTTCTGCGCCACGGCAATTACGCGTAGGCCCTCGGCGTTAAGTTCGGCGATCTGCTTGCGAATCTGGGCGAGCTTCTCGTCGGTGAGCGGCTGAGCGATGCCATCGATCTCGACAAAGGAGCAGATCTCGAGCATTTCCTCGGCAGCGCCCTTGGTAACCATCTGGGTTTTGCCTTGGGCGTCGGCGACAACTACGCTCAGGCGACGGCGCGAGAAATCGAAGGGAACCTCGTCGACCTTGGTGTAGCGGTCGCGCAGGCTCTGGCCCAGCATGGAATCGGGTGCGACGGTCGAGGGCGTCACATCGGCACGGTCGATTACGGCCAGGTCGATAAGATTTTTGAGGCCGGTCTGGAAGAAGCTGTTCAAAAACGCATGGCGCAGCACGCGCGCGTCCTCGTTGCCATCGGTGTTGAGGTAGCGCTCGAGCACGATGCGGTCTTCGGTGAGGGTGCCGGTCTTGTCGCAGCACAGGACGTCCATCGCTCCAAGGTTTTGAATCGCCGGCAGCTCCTTGACGATAACCTGGCGACGGGCGAGGTCCTTGGCGCCCTGCGACAGGCTCGTGGTCACGATGACGGGAAGCATCTGCGGCGTGATGCCCACGGCCACGCTCGTGGCGAACAGCAGCGCGTCGATGACGTTGCCCTTGGTGGCGGCGTTGATGGCAAAGACGGCCGGCGCCATAACGAGCATCAGGCGCACCAGCAGCATGGAGACGCTCGAGACGCCGCGGTCAAACGCGCTTTTTTCGCCGCGCCCGTTGAGCATCTTGGCGATGCCGCCCAGGTAGGTGTCCGAGCCGGTGGCAACGACAAGCGCCATGGCGGCGCCGTTTTGCACGGAGGTGCCGGTAAAGACGATGTTCTTGCAGGCAGAGAGTGGCAGTGCGGAGCCGTCGGTGCCCTCGACGACGGTGACGGCGGTGGTCTTCTCGACGGCCTCGCTCTCGCCGGTGAGTGCGGACTCGATCACAAACAGGTCGCGCGCGGTGATGATGCGGGCGTCTGCTGGCACCATATCGCCGGCAGAGAGGCGGATTACATCGCCGGGGACGAGCTCGTCGAAGGGGATCTCGATGCGCCCGCCGTCGCGCAGGGCGGTGCAAGTGTTGGAGACCAGGTCCTTAAGGGCCTCGGCCGCATTGCCGCTGCGGGCTTCCTGGATAAACTTCATACCGCCCGATACCAGCAGCATGATGCCGATGACGATGACCGTGGAGGGGTCGCGCTGCGGCTCGGGTACGGCGAGCACGTCGATGTAGAGCGAGACCAGCGCGAGCGCGGCGAGGATGCCGGCGAAGGGATCGATGAACGCGTCGGCGATGCGGCGGGCGAGCGTTTTGGTCGTTGCCTCGATGGTGTTGGGGCCGACGGCGTTCAGGCGCTCAGTTGCCTGCTCGACGGTGAGGCCGTTTGCCGTGGCGTCAAGCAGTACGAGGGCGTCCTCGGCACTATGGGTGGCGGCGAATATGGTGTTCTTGGATAGGCCGGTATGAGCGGCAGGGCGCGCCGTGCGGCGGCGCTTGGAGATGGCTTCGAGTACCGTGACGGTTTTGAGCATCAGCATAGGGTCCTCCTTGTTGAGGGGAGTTAGCGTACGTGTCGTATTTGCTTCAAAAAACCTAGATGTCGCTCACGTCAAGCTCTTGAGCCCACAAAGGGTGCAGCGCGCCTTTGTGGTGGTTTTGGCGATCTGCCGGTGGCGTTTATGCGTGTGCGGAGTCCTCGCGGCGTGCCGAGGGCGACATGCAGGTTTTTCGACTAGGACTGCCTTCCATGGCACACCTCCTAAAGGCTGAGCGCAGCGCGCTTTGGGTATCTCGTACCCCTTTTTAATCCGCCCGTATTCTTGATGAGGGGGTTTGACATGTCAACCCCATTGTTCGGAAAACCATTTCCCCTGACAAAGCCTTTACAGAATGCCGTGGCCCCAAAGCGCGCCCGCATCGACGCTTCGCCTGCGCTAAACTGGAAGGCACGTACGCGATTACGAGAGGAGCCCGCATGGAGGCTTACAAGCAAGAGTTCATCAAGTTTATGGTCGAGTCCGACGTCCTTAAGTTCGGCAGCTTTACGCTCAAGAGCGGCCGTCAGTCCCCGTTCTTTATGAACGCCGGCGCTTACGTGACGGGCTATCAGCTCAAGAAGCTGGGCGAGTATTACGCCCAGGCCATCCACGATAACTTTGGCGACGACTTTGACGTGCTGTTTGGACCGGCCTACAAGGGTATTCCGCTGGCCGTCGTGACCGCAATTGCCTACCACGAGCTGTACGGCAAGGAGGTCAAGTACTGCTGCGACCGCAAGGAGGCCAAGGACCACGGTGCCGATAAGGGCAACCTGCTGGGTTATGAGCCCAAGGACGGCGACCGTGTGGTCATGGTCGAGGACGTTACCACCAGCGGCAAGTCCATCGACGAGACTTATCCCAAGGTCAAGGCTGCTGCCGATGTCGAGATCAAGGGCCTGATCGTGTCCCTCAACCGCATGGAGGTCGGCAAGGGCGGTGTGACCACCGCGCAGAAGGAGATCGAGGCCAAGTACGGTTTCCCCGTCGCGAGCATCGTTTCCATGGCCGAGGTCGTCGAGACCCTCTACAACCACGAGATCGACGGCAAGGTCGTTATCGATGACGAGCTCAAGACCGCTATCGACGCCTACTACGAGCAGTACGGAGCTCAGGAGTAGGTAGTTACGCGGGTTTACCAACCCGCGTAACGGCTCGACGCTGCGCGGGCCGCATTTGGACAATCTGACGTTCAACTTCAAGGGCGCGACCAGAAGGTCAGCGCCCTTTCGTTTCACGTCACCTTGCCTCAAATGCGACCCGCTCGCTGACTTATGCTCAACCTATGGCGTCATCTCGCCCCAAAAGGGCCTCCTTCGCTCTGGCGGGTTTTCGCTGTCGGTACCAAAGCATCGGCGTTGTCGAAGTAGTCATTGGGGACGTTCTTAAATGACTACATAGTATGAGAGTGGATAATCTCCTGGTTTGAGCCTGCATCTAAGTTCAAAGTGGGAGATTATCCACTCTCATTTGTTGTGTGTCCGAAAATCCACGCTCGTTTCTACTCTGCCTACATTTGGAGGAAGAGCTCGTGGAGGCGGACGTCGTCGTCGAGTTCGGGGTGGAAGGTTACGCCGAGCTGGTTGCCCTGACGGGCGGCGACGATACGGCCGTCGACTTTCGCTAAGGCCTTGGCATTGCCGTGCACTTCGATGATGCGGGGTGCACGGATAAATGTTAATGGCACTTCACCGTCGATGCCGGACACCTGGCCCTTGGTGCGAAAACTGCCGAGCTGTCTGCCATAAGCGTTGCGCTCAACGAGTACGTTCATGGTTGCTAGGCGCGGCGTTCCCTTATCGTCGTGTGCGGCAAGATCGCGCGCCAATAGAATCAAGCCGGCGCAGGTGCCAAGGACGGGCATGCCTTCAACAATGTGGGTGCGAAGCTCCTCGAGCATGCCCAGCTCATCAAGCAGCTTCCCTTGAACGGTAGACTCGCCGCCGGGAAGTACCAGACGGTCAAAGTCCTGCTCCAAATCAGCCGCCTGCCTCAGCTCAATACAGCGCGCGCCCAGCTCGGATAGTCTTGCCTCGTGCTCGGCAAATGCGCCTTGGACCGCCAGCACGGCGACCGTTTGGTCTGCATAATCGCTCATGTGCGATCCTTTCTGCCGGACTAGCGTCCGCGCTCCTCCATGATGATTTCGATCTCGTCGGCGTTGATGCCCACCATGGCCTCGCCCAGGTCCTCCGAAAGCTCGGCGATGAGTTTGGCATCGGTGAAGTTTGCCACGGCCTTGACGATGGCGGCGGCGCGCTTGGCGGGGTCGCCGCTCTTAAAGATGCCCGAGCCGACAAAGACGCCTTCGGCGCCCAGCTGCATCATCAGCGCGGCGTCGGCGGGGGTCGCTACGCCGCCGGCGGCAAAGTTCACGACGGGAAGCTTTCCCGTGGCATGGACCTCGCGCACCAGCTCGACCGGAACCTGCAGTTGCTTGGCTGCCTCAAAGAGCTCGTCGTCGCGCAGGGCAACAACGTCGCGGATCTGCTTTTGGATCTTGCGCATGTGACGCACGGCCTGAACGACGTCGCCCGTACCCGGCTCACCCTTGGTGCGAATCATAGTGGCGCCCTCGGCAACACGGCGCAGCGCCTCGCCCAGATCGCGGGCGCCGCAGACAAATGGCACGTCAAACTGGGTCTTGTCGATGTGATAGACGTCATCGGCAGGGGAGAGAACCTCGGACTCGTCGATGTAATCGATCTCGATAGCCTGCAGGACCTGCGCCTCGACAATGTGACCGATGCGGCACTTGGCCATAACAGGGATGGAGACGGCCTCTTGGATGCCCTTGATCATCTTGGGGTCGCTCATGCGCGAGACGCCGCCTGCGGCACGGATGTCGGCCGGGATGCGCTCGAGTGCCATGACGGCGCAGGCGCCTGCCTCCTCGGCGATGCGTGCCTGCTCGGGCGTGGTGACGTCCATGATGACGCCGCCCTTGAGCATCTGCGCGAGTTCGCGATTGAGTTTGACGCGATCGGCCTTGCTGGTCTGTTCTGCCATGGTTGCTCCCTTGGTTGGCATGTGCATTGCTTGACGGAACATCCTATCGGGGAGCTGGGTATGGCAAAATACTCAGTTTTCGAGATAATAATAAGGTCAGCCTAATACCAGATTGAACAGCTCGATAAGGTCAGGTGGCAAACTCATGCTTGACTACAATTTGGAAAAACGCGGCGAAGCATCGCTTTATGAGTATGTTTACCAGCAAATTCGAGATGATATTGTTGCTGGACGTATTGTGGCGGGGGAGCATCTTCCGTCTAAGCGCGCCTTTGCCAGTCATCTGGGAATCAGTGTCATTACCATCGAGAATGCATATAGCCAGTTACTTGCCGAGGGCTATATTTGCTCAATGCCGCGTCGTGGCTACTACGCTTGCAAGCTTCCGGATGCACCGGTTTTGCCTTTGGCTTCGCAGGGCATCGACCGAGATACCGTCTCTGTGGGCCTCAGCGCGCATGATGTCAACGGACAGGTCGAGCTGTTCGATGCACTTTCTCCTTCCGCTTTGGAGGCGGCGCGGCTTTGGCAAAGCGCACTACGGGCGACGCTGGCATCCGAAGATGAGCGCGAAATCTTTTCGCCCGCACCGGCGCAGGGCACCGCTCGGCTGCGACGCGCAATTGCTCACCATCTGCGTGGGACAAGGGGCATGAATGTCGACCCCAACAACATTGTTATCGGTGCAGGCGCCCAGCTGCTCGATACCATGTTGGTTCAGTTGCTTGGAGCCGACAAGGTGTATGCCGTTGAGGACCCGGGCTATTTGCGTCTGACGCGTATCTATCAGGCTATGGGCTGCCAAGTACGACATATCCCGTTGGATGATGAGGGCGTGGACTTGAGCACTCTGCAGAAAAGCGGGACCGATGTCCTTCACTTGATGCCGTCTCATCAGTATCCGACCGGCCTTGTGACGAGTATTGCGCGTCGCTATGCGCTACTGAGCTGGGCCGCCGAGCGACCAGGTCGGTATCTCATCGAAGATGACTTTGATTGTGAGTTTCGCCTTGCCGGCAAGCCGATTCCCGCGCTCGCGTCGATCGATGCCGCCCAGTCGGTTATCTACACCAACACGTTTTCGAAGAGCCTTTCATCGGCGTTGCGTTTGGCGTATATGGTGTTGCCCGATGAGCTAATGGAGCGGTTTAGGCGCAACCTTGGTTTCTACGCCTCGTCGGTGAGCTCTGTTGACCAGGTCGCTTTGGCGCGTTTGCTGGAATCGGGTGATTACGAGCGACATGTGAACCGCGTGCGCGTTCGTGCTCGCGAGGCGCGTGATGGCCTGACGTCGCTTGTGCGGAAAGCGTTTCCGGCAGGGGAGGTCTCGATCGAACATGCAGACGCGGGCCTTTACTGCACCGTGGTTGCGGAGCGCGGAGCGGGCGGAAGCTCTTTTGTGCGGGCCCTCACGCGCTCGAGTATCCCTTTTGTCGATATCAGTGACTGTTATTGGTGTGCCGATGGCGCATTTGTCCCTGAAAACTCAAGTCAAATTCTTGTTCAGTATGACGATTTGAGTTCAAAAGCGCTAAATACCTTGGAATCGCAGCTAATGGGAGCACTCTGCAACCTAAGTGAGTAGGCTTTTGGAACTTTGGCGACCAGGCAGTTTTGTAACAAGCTATCTACCTGCGGTTTTGAAAAGCAGGATGACCGGGCTGCTCGGGATGTTCAAAAAAGTCTACTCACTTGTCGCGCAAAGCTTCTGCATGAGAAAAAATGGGGTTTTCAACAGAACTTCGTCCAGCTCTCGGCAAGCTTTTGGCCAGTTGGGGAGGGCTGTTGAAAACTTGGCAGTCCGTTCGGCACCATTTTTGGCGCGTTCGCGCCAATGCGTGACTGACTGGGTTGAAATTCGTGTTTTCCTGTGCCTATGAAAGATCTACTTTGTGACATATCGGCTTTTAGGTACTGGCGTTTGCCCCCTCAGGTCCGCGCTCTGTGTCCGCCGCTTCCACGACCGGAAGAAGGCCGGCAGCGATATGATCTCGCCCGCAACCCGACGGCTGCGGTCGCGCTCGGTTTTCCGTTGTATACATTGGTTCAGACAAGAAACAAACGGACTTGTCCTGCCAGCATTAGGCAGCGGCTGTTTCTTGGTGAGCTTCCCAGGGAATCCGTACTGGAAACGGAGCATGGGTTTTTGATTACGTCTCCTCTTCTGACGGTATTCATCATGTCGCGGCATCTGACGGATCTTCAGCTTCTTTTGGTATTGGCGGAGATGTGTGGCTTGTTTGCGGTGTGCGCTCTGCCTGCGGCACTTGGGGCGGAGCTTTCGCGTGCAATTGATTCGGGCGCGATCTCGACAACGTTCGGTTGGGTGCGCTGCCCGTCCGAGGACGGCACCGCCTCAAATTTATGGCGTCGAGACGCTTTGGTTTTGGGCGGAGACCTTGACCGTTTTTGTTCAGATGTTTGCGGGATACGTTACGGCAATAGATTTAGGACGGTGTCGCAACTTGTTCCATTGGGTGCCGCGTCGCCTTTTGAGGTCGAGGCGTATTTGCTACTTGCACTGCCGCGATCCCTGGGAGGCGTAGGCTTTTGCGACATAGAGCTTAATGTTGAAGTGATGCTAAGCACAAGTGCTCGAGCGATTGTGGGAAAGTCCCGTGTATATATCGACATACTTCTGTCTTCGCCGGACGGCAGGCGACAGGTGGCCATTGAATGTCAGGGAAAGGCCTCGCACGGACGCGCAGGGGATGGCTTGCGTGACGCTGACCGCATGACGGCCCTTCAGGCCATGGGCTACGATGTGCTTCTCCTGACACACAGACAGATATCGGATGAGGATAGATTCCGCGCGATCGTTAAGGCCGTATGCAGGATGCTCGATGCTGAATATCGTGATAAAAGCTCAGATGAGCAAAGGGCTGAGACATTACTCAGGTCTGAACTATTCGTTGACTGGACAAAATTGGGAGTAATCGACGGAAAGATGCCCGTTAGACACAAAATGGCTCGATCGTGGACGGCTGCGAATCTAAGTGAGTAGACTTTTGGCACTTTGGCGACTAGGTCGTTTTGCAACAAGGCATTTACCTGCGGCTTTATAAAGTGATATGGATGGTCTGCTCGGCAAGTTCCAAAAAGTCTACTCACTTAGTTTTTGACGAGAAGCCGATGCCGAAGGCGGTCCTATTTCAGGTAGTTAACAAGTTTGTGAGGCACGAAAAAGGCCCGAACCATGCGGTCCGGGCCTCATCGAGCTAGAGGTTATGTCTCAGGTTGCTGGCTTAGCCGAAGTAGCGCTTGAGCAGGCCGGCGAAAGCCTTGCCGTGGCGAGCCTCGTCGCGAGCCATCTCGTGCACGGTGTCGTGGATGGCATCGAGGCCAGCGGCCTTGGCGCGCTTAGCAAGATCGGTCTTGCCGGCGGTGGCGCCGTTCTCGGCCTCAACGCGCATCTCGAGGTTCTTCTTGGTGGAGTCGGTTACGACCTCGCCCAGGAGCTCAGCGAACTTGGCAGCGTGCTCGGCCTCCTCGTGGGCAGCCTTCTCCCAGTACAGGCCGATCTCGGGATAGCCCTCGCGATGAGCGACGCGCGCCATGGCCAGGTACATACCGACCTCGGAGCACTCGCCCTCAAAGTTGGCGCGCAGGTCGGCAACGATGTCCTCGGAGACGCCCTCCATCTTGGCGACGCCCACGACGTGCTCGGCAGCCCACTCGAGCTGACCCTCCTCCTGCTTCAGGAAGCGAGAACCGGGAACGCCGCACTGGGGGCACTTGAAGTCCTCGGGCAGCTGGTCGCCGTCGAACTCTTCCACATAACCGCAAACGGGGCAAACAAACTTCATGATTCGATCCTTTCGATCGATGGCGATTGTGCGCTCGTCCGGTCCCGTAAGGGCCCTCTCCGGACGTGCGTCTTGACGAGTTCTATTATCCATAAATGCAACCAAATGTGAAGCCTATTAGGAATGATTTTTAATAAAACAATTTTGAGATATGAAGATGTTGATTGATTAACGATTGGGAGGCCGTCTGCGATCTTTGCTGAGTACAATCGGGCGAGCAAATGTTGACCTATCAACAAATGAAGGAGTTTCCTTTATGCATCTAGCCCGTCGTGCCTGGTGCCGAACATATCAGACGGTTTTTCGCATTGCATTGCCGATCCTGCCCTATACCGAGCCGCGCATTTTAGAGCATGCCGAGGATGTGCCCGCGGTGCTTCAAAAGCGCTCGATCCAGAAGGTCCTTATCGTGACGGATCCCGGCATTGCCCGTCTGGGGCTCACGGCACCGCTCGAGACAGCGCTCGCGTCCAAGGGAATTGGCGTTGCGGTCTATGCCAAAACATCGGCGAACCCCACGGTCTCAAACGTGGAAGAAGCGGCGTCCCTGTATCGAGAGCGCGCCTGCCAGGCCGTTATCGGCTTTGGCGGTGGCTCGGCCATGGACTGTGCCAAGGGCGTGGGAGCACGCATCGCGCAGCCAAACAAGCCCATCAACAAGATGCGCGGCCTGCTGCGGATTCATCGTCGCCTGCCGCTGCTTATCGCCGTTCCCACCACGGCAGGTACGGGAAGCGAGGTCACGCTTGCGGCAGTAATTACCGATGGCGAAACACACTACAAGTATCCCATTAACGACTTTGTGCTTATCCCGCGCTTTGCGGTGCACGACCCCGAGTTTACGCGCGGCCTGCCCGCCTCCATTACGGGGCAAACGGGCATGGACGCCCTGACGCATGCCGTCGAGGCGTTTATCGGGCGAAGCACCACACCCTATACGCGCAAGATGGCGCGGCAGGCGGTTCAGCTCATCCACGACAATTTGCTCGAGGCCTATGAGCATGGCGATGACATGCGTGCGCGTCGCAATATGCTTTCGGCGGCGTATAAGGCGGGAGTTGCCTTTACGCGCTCCTATGTTGGATACGTTCATGCCATCGCGCACAGTCTAGGCGGCCGATACGGAATTCCGCACGGTTTGGCCAACGCGATCATCCTGCCGCACATGCTTCGCGCTTATGGTGACGCCGCCGCCCCCAAGCTTGCCGATCTTGCTCGCATGGCGGGCATTGCGCCGGCTACCGCGCAGGACAGTCTTGCGGCCGAGGCCTTTATCGATTGGGTCGACCGCATGAACGAGGCCCTGGGAATCCCCAAATATGTCTCGGGTATTCGCCGCTCCGATATTCCGCAAATGGCGGCCCATGCCGATGCCGAGGCCAATCCCCTGTACCCCGTTCCACTTTTGATGGACCGCTCGGAGCTCGAGCATATGTACGAGGTCGTCGCGGGTGGTATGTTTGAGGACGAGAACTAGGAGGGTGCCATGAACACCGAGGAAATTGCGCGCATCGTCGGCGATCAGCGCGCCTACTTTAAGACGCACGCCACGTTTGATGTCGATGCTCGACGTCGCGCGCTCGTGTGTTTACGCGATGCGGTGCGGGCCCACGAGGCCGATATCGCTCATGCGCTCAAGACCGATTTGGGAAAGTCGCATGACGAGGCCTATATGTGCGAGATTGGCACATCGCTTTCCGAGATTCGACATCAGATTGCGCATGTGGCCCGATGGAGTCGTCCGCGCCTGCGTCCGTGCGACCTCGCTAACGCCGTGAGCGTGTGCAAAACGCAAACCGTGCCCTATGGCGTCACGCTCATCATGGCGCCCTGGAACTATCCGTTTTTGCTGACGCTCGAGCCGCTCGCTGGCGCCCTTGCCGCGGGCAATACCGTGGTCATCAAGCCGAGCGCCTATGCTCCGGCATCGAGCGCGGTGCTCAGGCAAATCTGTGAAGAGGCATTTGATCCGCGCCTGGTGACGGTTGTCGAGGGCGGGCGCGCCGAGAACGAAGCGCTGCTCGATGAGCACTGGGACAAGATCTTCTTTACCGGTAGCGTTCCGGTTGGCAAGCTCGTCATGGAGCGCGCAAGTAAAAACCTTACGCCCGTGACGCTTGAGCTGGGCGGAAAGAGTCCCTGCATCGTGGATGCGACGGCAAACTTGAAGGTCGCGGCACGGCGCATCGCCTTTGGTAAATGGCTCAACGTGGGGCAGACCTGCGTGGCGCCCGACTACCTGCTGGTCGATACGCGCGTGCACGACGAGCTGCTGGGCCTCATCAAGGAGGAGGTCCGTCGCATGTTTGGCGAACATCCACTCGACAATGAGGATTACGGACATATCGTCAACGCCAAGCATTTTGCGCGTGCGCGCGGGCTGATCGATCCCGATAAGGTCGTGCTTGGAGGTGCCGCGCGCGAGGCTTCGCTCAAGATTGAGCCGACAATTTTGGACGGCGTGGCCCCCGCTGACGCCGTGATGCAGGAGGAGATCTTCGGTCCCATCTTGCCGGTGCTGACGTTTGAGAGCCTAGACGAGGCCGAAGCGTTTATTACGGATCGTCCGACGCCGCTGGCCCTGTATATCTTTAGCCAGGATCGTGCGGTTCAGCAACGCTTTGTGCGCTACGTGCCCTTTGGCGGCGGCTGCGTCAACGACACCATCATGCACTTGGCTACGAGCCATATGGGCTTTGGCGGCATGGGCGCGAGCGGTATGGGGCAGTACCATGGCCGCGAGAGCTTCGATACGTTTAGCCACAAGAAGAGCATCGTGAACAAGGCAACCTGGCTGGACGTGCCGTTTCGGTATGCGCCCTACGCAAGCTGGAAGCACAAATTCGTGCGCATGTTTGTGCATTAGAATCAGATGGCGTAGCGACAAACGGTCGAAAGGCGCAGGCAGGATGAATTTGTGTCCGCACGAGTTCGTAGACTTCTCAATAAGGTTAAGCGCCGGTTTATCTGGCCGTTAGGGGAGTTGCTATGTACGAGCCTTCACGTGTTCTTCTGTCATTTCACATTGCAGGATTTCAGTATGCCGATGGCGCCTTGGTCCTGGGCGATCTTAAAGCGGGCGATAAGCTGACGCTGTGTGCCGAGCGCGATAATCCCCATGACCCTGAGGCGGTTGCGATCTATTACGGCAACACCAAGCTTGGCTATGTTCCGGGAAACGAGGTCGGCCCGCTGTCCTTGATGATGTATTACGGCCACGAGGACGTATTTGAGGCCCGCGTGCAACAGGTTGCTCCCGAGCGCAGCCCGTGGCATCAGGTGCGCGTTGGCCTCTATGTGGTGGATGCTCGCTAATCGGTAAGGGAAGCTGCCATGTTTGACGACGATGACCTGTTCGATTTGACGGATGATCCGTTTGAATGGGATATGCTACTCGATGACGATGAGTTGGAGCAGGGCCGTAGGAAACGGCAGGACAAGAAAACTCAGGGTGACGCTTCGAAAAAGCAAGACAAGCGCCGCCGCGGACTGTTCGGCGGGCTCTTTGGCTAACCGCCGCATCGCTGTGTCTGTATACTTAGCACCAGTTTGACGCGTTGCGAAATGAGGGCATAGACGATGATGTGGTTTACCGCCGACCTACACCTGGGCGATACGAATATCTTGCACGACATGGACCGGCCGTTTGGCTCGGTCGAGGAGATGAACCGCAAGGTCATCGATGCCATCAATGAGTGCGTGGCTGTGGACGACCGCCTCTATATCTTGGGAGACTTTACCTATCGTTTGCCCCTGGCGGAGGCGGTGCGCCTGCGCGAGCGCATCGAATGCCAGAATGTGACGCTCATCCGTGGCAACCATGACGGCGACTGGGAAGATCCCGACGTACCGCAGATTTGGGAAGACGTGCGCGATTACCTGGAGATTGCTCCCGGCTATGCCAAGGGCCATCGCCTGGTTTTGAGCCATTACCCCATGCTCAGCTGGAATGGCAAGGCGCGCGGCGCCATCATGCTGCACGGGCATATCCACAGCAGGGGAGACCGCACCAACGCACGCAACCGCGATCGCGAGCGCCCTATCTTTCGCTACGATGTCGGTCTCGATGCCAACGAGTACAAGCCCGTAAGCCGTGATCAGATTCTTAGCTTCTTTGGGTTATAGAGCGCCAGAGCCACCACAAAGGGGACAGGCACCTTTGTGGTGGTTCTGGCGCCGTTGCCATTATGGCGGCGGCGCCTTTTTTGTCCGCGCGGCGCGGTAGAGTGTAGCCGGTTGATATTTGCGTCCATCGAGGAGCTGCTATGAACGAGATCAAGTGCCCGCATTGCGGCGAAGTTTTTAAGGTCGATGCGTCCGGCTATGCGGATATCGTCAAGCAAGTGCGCGATGCCGAGTTCTCGCGCGATCTTGATGAGCGCGTAGCGGCGGCTCGACGCGAGGGCGAGCAGGCGCTGGAGCTTGAGCGTTCGCGTTCGGCGTCTGCCCTGCAGGAGGCGGAGTCTCAACGCGACGCTCAGCTTGTCGAGCAGAAGAACGCTGCGGCGCAGGAGTTGGCACAAGAGGTTGCCAAGCGCGATGCTGAGCTTGCCGAGCTGCGCGCCAAGCTCGAGGGCGCTGCCGCAGAGCGCGAGAGCGCAAGCCAGCGCGCGGCGGTTGAGGCCCGCGCCGATGCTCAAAAGGAGAATGCCGAGCTGCAGCGCGAGATCGACAACCTGCGTGCGCAGCTGGGGCGCAAGGATGACGAAGCAAAGCTTGCCGAAGCCGCGGTGCGCAATGCGACTCAAAATGACCTCGCCGCGCGCGATGCTCAGATTGCGGAGTTGCAGGCAAAGCTTGCCGCCGCAGATAAGGCTCAAGAAATGGCGCTCGCAACTGCTGCGGCCGAGGCGCAGCGTAAGCTCGAGGCTGCGCAAAACGAAGCGAATCGTAAGCTTTCCGATTACCAGACAGAAGTGCGTGAGAAGTTCTCGAATGCTAAGACTCAGTCCGAGCGCGAGGCCGAGGGCCTTCGTGCACAGCTTCGTGAGCAAGAACTTTCTGCAAAAATGGAGCTGTCGAAGGCGGTCGCCGCGGCGGAGCGAGAGCGCGATGAGGCACGTGCCAAGCTGACGAGCGAGTTGGCGGTGCGCGATTCTCGCGAGGAGCAGGCCAAGGCGGCACACGAGCTCGAGCTTGCGCAGGCCAAGCGTGCGAGCGATGACCTGATTCGCTACAAGGATGAAGAGATTGAGCGCCTTAAGGACATGAAGGTCCGCCTGTCCACCAAGATGGTGGGCGAGTCGCTCGAGCAGCACTGCGAGACCGAGTTCAACCGTCTGCGCATGACGGCATTTCCTAACGCGTACTTCGAGAAGGATAACGATGCGTCCGAGGGTACCAAGGGCGACTTTATCTTCCGCGAGTGCGACGCAAGCGGCAACGAGGTCATTTCGATTATGTTCGAGATGAAAAACGAGAACGACGAGACCGCGACCAAGCATAAAAACGAGGACTTCTTTAAGAAGCTCGACCACGATCGTCGCCAGAAAGGCTGTGAGTATGCAGTGCTCTGCACGCTGCTCGAGCCCGAGAGCGAGCTCTACAATGCCGGCATCGTGGACGTGAGCTATCGCTACGAGAAGATGTACGTGATCCGTCCGCAGTTTTTCATTCCCATGATCACGCTTCTGCGCAACGCCGCCATGGGTTCGCTGCGCTATAAGCAGGAGCTGGCGGAGTACAAGCAGCAGAACATCGACGTCACGAACTTCGAAGCCAAGATGGAAAAGTTCAAGAACGATTTCGGCCGCAACTACGAGATCGCGAGCCGCAAGTTCCAAACGGCAATCGATGAGATTGACAAGACGATTAGCCATCTGCAGAAAACCAAGGAGGCGTTGCTGTCCTCCGAGAACAATCTGCGCCTAGCTAACAAGAAGGCCGACGATCTTACTATTCGCAAGCTCACCTGGGGCAACAAGACCATGAAGGCGGCGTTTGACGAGGCACGCGGGACTGCGCCAGAGACAAACGATGAGCCCGCCGAGGCGGATTCGTATGAGGTCGAGGATGCCGAGTAAGGCATAGCGTATAGTGCAAAAGCGGGGCCGCTGGCAATATTGCCAACGGCCCCGTTTCGTTCCAGTATGTTCGGCTAGTTCTCGAGCAGGTCCTCGATAAAGCCGACGCGGTAGTTTTTGAAGATGACCTCGCCGCCGTCTTGCGTGGCGTCCAGATCGACATCGCCCATGATGCCAAAATCGTGGTCGCCGTCCTCGTCGGCAAAGATCTGGTGCACGTGCCATACGTGCGCGGTCTTCTCATCGGACTCATCGATGGAAAACATCGCGGCGCTGCGGGCATCTCCGTCGGTGAGGATTTCCTCGTGCTGCTCGTGGTAGGCATCGAGCGCCTTTTGCCAGCGGATCTCGCTCATGCCCCAGTTGTCATCGAGCTCGCCCAGGTCGCGAACGTGCTCGCGAGCGGCAAGAGTCACGCGGCGGAAGAGCGCGTTGCGAACCAACAGCGTGCAGCCGCGGCGGTCCGCTACGACCTCGTCGATGCCCTGTGGCGGCGCGGCGTCGAGGGCTGCCGGGTTGCCGGCGTTCTCCCACTCGTCCACCAGGCTCGAGTCCACCGAGCGCACCACAAAGCCCAGCCACGAGATAATGTCGCGCAGGCGCTCGTCGCGTTTCTCGATGGGTACGGTGCGGTCGAGCGAACGGTAGGCCTCTGCCAGGTAGCGCAGCAAAATGCCCTCGGAGCGGGCGATGCCGAGCTTTTGAATGTAACCCTTAAAGTCGCTCGCGCTTTCCAGCATATCGCGCAGGACGCTCTTGGGAGAGAGCTGGTAGTCGTTGGCCCAGGGCACTTCCTGGCAGTACTTGTCAAAGGCGGCATCGAGCAAGTCTTCGAGCGGCTTTTCGTACGTGACGTCTTGAATACGCTCCAGACGCTCCTCATAGTCGACGCCGTCGGCTTTCATCTCGGCCATAGCGCGATCGCGTGCGGCGCGCTCCTGTGCGCGCAGCACCTGCTTGGGATCCTCGAGCGTTGCCTCGACCATTGAGATCAGGTCCATGGTATAGGTTTCGCTATCAGGATCGAGCAACTCCAGCGCGGCAAGCAAAAACGGCGAGAGCGGCTGGTCGAGCGCAAAGTCCTCGGGCAGGTCGACCGTCAGCGCGTAGTCGATGTCCGGCGCGGCGTCAGCCGGAGCGTCGGGTGCGGGCGGCACCTCGGTGCGAACGACGACACCGGAATCGATGAGCGTGGCGAAGATTTCGTCGGCGCGAACCTCGAGCTTGGCCTTTTCCTCGGGGGTCTGCAGGCTTGTCTCAATGAGGTCGTGTACGCGGGCACGGGCATCACCGCCCTGCTCGACCACGCTAATCACCATGGAGTGCGTGATGCGCAGGCGCGGCTTGAGCGTCTCGGGCTGCGTCTCGATCAGGCGCTCAAAGGTCTGCTTATTCCAGGTGACAAAGCCCTCGGGGGCCTTTTTCTTTTTAATCTTACGGAGCTTTTTGGGGTCGTCGCCCGCTTTGGCCATAAGCTTGGCATTTTCGATCTCGTGCTCGGGTGCCTCGGCGATCACCATGCCCTCGGTATCGAAGCCCGAGCGGCCGGCGCGACCGGCAATCTGATGGAACTCGCGGGCGCGCAGACGACGCATCTTGTAGCCATCGAACTTGGTGAGCGCGGTGAGCACCACGGTGTGGATGGGTACGTTGATGCCGACGCCGAGCGTGTCGGTGCCGCAAATGACGGGCAGTAGGCCCTGCTGTGCCAGGCGCTCGACCAGTAGGCGATAGCGCGGCAGCATACCGGCGTGGTGCACGCCGACGCCGCAGCCAAGCAAGCGCTTGAGGATCTTGCCGAAGGCCGTCGAGAAGCTCGTGCCCTTGGCCGCCTCCTTGATAGCCTCGCGCTGCTCCTTGCTGGCAATGCCAAAGTTGGCGAGGGATTGCGCCGTCGCAAGTGCGGCGTCCTGGCTAAAGTGCACGATGTAGAGCGGGGCCTCGCCGCGGCGCATGGCGAGCTCGACGGTGCCCTCGAGCGAGGTCGTCACGTAGTCGTAGCTCAGCGGCACGGGGCGTGGGGCATCGACGACCAAGTCGCAGGTAGCGCCGGTGTGTTCCTCGAGCGAGGCGGCGATCGCGGTGACATCGCCGAGCGTGGCGCTCATGAGCATGAATTGCGTGTGAGGCAGGGCGAGCAGTGGCACCTGCCAGGCCCAACCGCGATCGGGGTCGGCAAAGTAGTGGAACTCGTCCATGGCGACGCAGCCAACATCGGCATCTTCGCCCTCGCGCAGTGCGTCGTTGGCAAGGATTTCTGCCGTGCAGCAGATGACGGGCGCCTTGGTGTTGATGTGCGTGTCGCCGGTGATCATGCCGACGTTATCGCGGCCGAGCACCTGCACAAGGTCGAAAAACTTCTCACTGACCAGAGCCTTGATAGGAGCCGTGTAGTAGCAGCGCTTGCCCTGCGCCATGCCCATAAAGAGCATTCCCAGCGCGACGAGCGATTTACCCGATCCGGTCGGTGTTCCCAAAATGACATGGTCACCGGCGGCTAGATCCATGAGGGCCTCTTCCTGGTGGTCCCACAGCTCAATACCGCGATCGCTCGTCCATTCAAAGAAACGTTCGAAGGCCTGATCGGGCGTGAGCCACGGTTCGGGCTCACTGCCATCCTCGGGCTCCCACCAGGTGGGGGAGAGCGCGCCGAGCGAACCGAACTCGGCTTCGGTTCCCGTGCCGCCCGAGAATGAGCTGGCGGCTCCGGCGCCGGAAACGGTGCTGGCGGTGGTGTCTGTCGTGGTCTGTGCCATGTGGTTGCTTTCTCTCGCGTTTGTCCGCCAACTATTATGGCGTAGCGTCGCATCGATGCGTTCGCAGGCAAGAAAATGCAGGAAATGGGCGTTCTGCCCAGCCGTTTGGTGCAGTTGCCAGCTAAGTGAGTAGACTTTTTGCAATATCGCGAGCACATGGCTTTTGCGCAAGGGCTCTACCTGCGGTTTTAGTATTGGTTATGCGGGTTGTGCTTGGCTATTGCAAAAAAGTCTACTCACTTAGATTTGAGGGTCGTTTGTTGGCGCCTATTCGCGCTTGTTTGCCGACGTCGCGACCATCAGAAGCCCCTAGGACTCTTGCGGTAGACGCTTCTTGCCCTTGCGGGCACGGTTTCTAAAGTTCTCAACGGCCTCTTCCATGCCCAGGGGTACATAGGCGAGCTCATCGAGGTTTTCGGGCAGGTAGCAGGCAAGACTTTGCTCCTGCGCACGGCCCGCCGCGAGCTGTTCATCGCTGGGCCGTGCGCCGGGTGTGGCGCAAATGCCATAGACGACGGCACCCATCTCGCGCGTGCGGCATTCATATTCGGTCTCGGGATGCTCGGGATGGTCGCGGCGCACGTCGTCACTTACCCAAAGCGTGTCGTAGCCGGCTGCGGCAAACTGTCCTAGGGCGTAGTCGCGCAGTGGCTTGCTGTCGGTGCGCAGCGTGACGGTGGCGCCGGCTGCAAAGAGCGGGCGGTAGAGCATCAGATGGTCGACATGGACGAGTCGTTTTTTGGCGTACTTGGCCTTGGGCTGCGGCGTGGGAAAGTTGATGGTGATGGCATCGAGCTCGCCTGCGGCAAACAGCTGCGGCAGCGATGCGGCACCTCGGGGCAGGACGAGTGCGTTGGACAGCTCTTGCTCGCAGATTTTCTGCGCGGCATAGGCGATGCAGATGGGTTCCTGGTCCATGCCGATAAAGAGGGCGTTTGGATCGTGGGCCGCGCGCTCAACAAGGTACGTTCCCTTGCCGCAGCCAAGATCCAGGTGAAGGTACTCGAAGGGCTTGCTGCCTGCGGGCGCGCAAGCCTCGCGCCAATCTCCGGTATAGATCTCGGGGTTCGTCTCGATTGCATCGGCGTAGCGCTCCAAGCGCTCCTCGAGCACAAAGTTCTTAGGCGTGCGAACGTGGACGGCTCCCATGAGGCTCCTTGGTCATAAATGCGAAACGCATGGTTACGCGTTTCGGCGCTGTGTTGGAAGGGGTGGGCATAGCTTGCCCGAAAGATGCGGTGCGGCTCGGCGGCGAGTCGCCGATGTCTACAGACGCTTGAGAATCACATAGCGGTTGAGCTCGCCGCTGCGACCGTCAGCATGGAAGCGCTCAAGCTCGCGCACGGGAACCTCGCCGCTCTTGTAGAACGTGCGGACACCGCGCACCAGGTCGGTGATCTGCTGATCGTCAAAGTGATGGCAATAGCGGTAGGCGTGGCGGTCGTTTTGCCAGCCAATGAGGTGATCGCCGGCTTCAAACTGCGCGGAATCGTAACCCTCAAACGGCGGGGTGAGTTCAGCGCGGGCTTCGGCTCGAACGGCCTTGCGCGCCATACGCTCATCGTTCATAAACTCCCAAAAGCTGATGGCGATGATGCCGCCTGGGCGCGTCTGGCGTACCAGGGCGTCGAGCACGCGTACGCGGTACTCGCACGACGGCACGTGGTGCATAAAGCCAAAGCAGACCGAGATGTCGGCGAGCGGGGCGTCGAAAAGCACGTCGGGTGTCTCGGCGGGGTTGAGCTTCATCAGGGCGTCGAGCACGTCGAGTTCCTGGAAGTGCAGGTTGGGAATTCGCAGGGCGTGGCCACGGGCATCGATCGCCAGGTCTTGGCACGAGTCGACACCATAGAACTCAAACGGGCAGCTGGCATCTGCCGAGGGGTTTGCGCCGTCGATGCCCTTGGCGGCAAGTGCGCCGCCGGCGGCAAAGTTCTCAAAGCGCATATTGCCGCAGGCAAGATCGAAGACGCGGACGGGATGCTCGATCGTGGCGACGTCGAGCTGCTCGAGCGCGATGTCCATGGTGCGCACCCAGCCGGGCCACGGTGCCTGGCGCGTATCGGAGAAGGAGGCGGAGTGCTCGCGATAGAACGTATTGTTGAGCTGAATGAGCGATGAGGCGAAATCGCGGTTCACGGCGCGGAACTCCCTCCGTTGGCGGTGCGGAATAAACAGTACGACCATACTACCGTTAACGCCGCAACGGGGACAACCGAGCTGCGGGTCATTGCTTTGTTTGGACACATTTCCGCAGCTCATGTATGCCCGCAACCGCCGGTTGTCAAAAATCTCACTAGAATAGGTGGCATGCTTTTGGCGGTGGCAGATAGATTTTTAACTGTGCAAGGCGCCTTAAGAACAAAAACGGTCCGGCGGCACGGCTGGCATCACATAGGAGGAACCATGAATGTAGAAACTGCGCAGCGGCTCGCCGACCTTCGTCGCAGCAAGGGTTTTAGCCAAGAAGGGCTGGCGCGAAAGCTGGGGCTGTCGCGCCAGGCGGTCAGTAAATGGGAGCGTGCGGAGAGCTCGCCCGATACCGAGAACCTGATCTCGCTCGCCAAACTCTATGGCGTGAGTTTGGACGAGCTCCTCAATCCGAGTGACGAGATCGAGGACGATATCGAGTTTGAGAACGAGGACCGCGCCCGTCAGCGCGAGGCCGAGGCGGCAGAGCGCGCCCGTACCCATGAGGCGGCGGCACGTGCCACCGAGGCGGCAACGCAGGCGAGTGATGCCGCGGCCAAGGCGGCGCAAGCGGCAAGCTGGAGTGCGCAGGCAGCTAATGCGGCGACGGCTCAGGTGACGGGTGCCGGTGCGACCAGCGTGACTCCGGTGAAGGGTCCGTTTCAGTCGTTCCCGTATTGGGCTGTGTGCTGGCTGCTGTTCTTTTTGCTGATGTTCCTGTTTGGTGCCGGCCCCTTTGCCGCGCTGATCTTCTTTACGATCCCCATCTATCACTGGGTGGCGCGTGCGCTCGATGGCGATTGGGCACGCGGGGATATCCAGGTTGGTCCGGCGCCGGCGGTCGCTAGGACTAAGGGGGAGGACGTTTCCACTGCGGTTGACGCTGACATGGCTGCCGGGGCCACCGCTGAGCCGAGTGCCAAAGAAGGTGGTGAATGATGAAGCTCTCGCATGAGTCTAAGAGGCGCTTGGGCGTCGGCATCGGAGCGTTTGTGCTTATCATCGGACTTGTCTTCGGCACTTCGTGGACTTTGATTCATTTTGATGGACCGTGGGATTTCGACGATGTTGTATCCGGCTTGTCTGGTATGGGCGATGCGTTTGACGAGGACGATTCCTTGAATAGCGGTAACTATTCCGCTCGGCCTCAACAGCTTTCGAAGGAAACGTTTGATGCCGACGCGTTCACATCCCTTGACTTGGATGTGACGTCGGGTGCGGTTGAGATCAAATGCGTTTCCGACGGGCCGGTACGTGTCATCGAGAGTGGCCGCGTCGCAAAAGGAGTAGCTGCTTACGATGCGGCAACCCAGAATCTGACCGAGGTTAAGGGTTCTACGCTCAAGCTTCGCCAGTTCGATTGCGATGACGAGCGCGCCATTGACCGCACGGTAACCGTCGAACTGCCGCGCGAAGTTGCCGATAACATGGTGGGCATTACAGCGAATGTAGGATCGGGTGACCTGACGGTCGCGGGCATTGCGTGTCATGACCTCAACCTGACTTTGGACTCGGGAGACGTCGAGTTTACGGGTACCGTGACCGATACCCTGAATGCCGAGGTCGGTTCGGGCGATGTGACGTTCGAGCTCTACCAGGCCCCCGCGAAGTCGATGGACGTGAGCGTGGGCTCGGGCGATGTGGAGATGACGGTTCCGAACTCGACGGGCTTTAAGGCGAGCCTCACCTTGGGCAGCGGCGACTTCGAGAGCGATTTCCTTCCGCTTGGCTACGACGGCGAGACCGTTTTGAATCTTGAATTCGATAACGGCGATAAGTCTGCCACGTATCGTTTTGAGGTCGGTTCGGGCGACATGTCGTTTGATCCGGAGTGACATGAGGTTTTCGGAGATCGGTACATATAGGCATGCTGTTTGATGAAGGCGCCGAAGCCGAGATTGGCTTCGGCGCCTTTGCCTTTACAATGGGGGCATGGAACAGATTATCTTGAACATACTCGAGGCTCTGCGTCGCGGCGAGACCGTGGACGACAAAGCGCTCGTCAAATTGATACATGCCGAGGCGCGCCGCGAGGGTGCCGACAAACGCGATTTGGCCAAGCGCCGTCTGCTGCCGTTCTACCAGCGGGTTAAACGTGAGGAGCCGGCTCGGTGGGCTGCGTGGAATGTCGATTCCGATCTGGAACGTCAACTGCTGCAGGTGCTGCGTATGAAGTCGCGCCGAACGGCCTCGGGCGTGGCGACCATTACCGTCATCACCAAGCCCTGGCCGTGCTCGGGCGATTGCCTGTTTTGCCCCAACGACCTGCGCATGCCCAAGAGCTATCTGCATGCTGAGCCGGCGTGTGCCCGTGCGGAGCAAAACTGCTTCGATCCGTATCTGCAGGTGAGTGCCCGTTTGACGGCGCTTTCGCAAATGGGGCATGCGACCGATAAGATCGAGCTCATTGTGCTTGGCGGTACCTGGAGCGACTATCCGGAAGGCTATCAGACATGGTTTATGTCGGAGCTCTTCCGCGCGCTCAATGACGATGCCGTGGCCGGCGTGGCGGCCAACCCCATGTTGGCGCGTCCGGGTATCAGCCGTGCCGAGGCGGGGCGCCTGCTCGACGATGCTCCTGCCAATGCGCTGCCGCCGGTGGTGGCGGAGCGACGCGAACGCTATCGCGCTGCCGGTATTGCGACCGATGAGGTTGAGCTTGCGAGCGGCGTTGCCGACGAGCAGGGGCGTGTGGATGCTACCGTGGGTGGCTATAACCGCGCGGTGCGTCGTCTGTACGGCCCCGGCACGCCGTGGGGCGAGGTCGCCGAGTGGCAGACGGCCACGATGGAGGAGCTTGAGCGTCAGCAGCGCATCAATGAGACGGCGAAGCATCGCGTGGTGGGGCTCGTTATCGAGACGCGCCCCGATGCTGTAACGCCGCAGGCCCTCACGCTTATCCGCCGCCTGGGCTGCACCAAGATCCAGATGGGTATCCAGAGTCTCGACCAGCACCTGCTCGATATCAACGAGCGTCGCATTTCGGTGGCGCAGATCGAGCGGGCGTTTTCGCTTGCGCGCCTGTTTGGCTTTAAGATCCACGCGCATTTTATGCTTAACTTGCTGGGCGCCACGCCCGAGGGGGACAAGCGCGACTACGAGTGCTTTATGACCGAGGGGGCCTTTATGCCCGACGAGGTCAAGGTCTACCCGTGTGCGCTCATCGAGGGCTCGCGTCTGGTGGGCTGCTATGAGCGCGGCGAATGGCGCCCCTATACCGAGGAAGAGCTGCTCGATGTGTTGGCCGACGACATCGTGGTGACGCCGGCGTTCTGCCGCATCAGTCGCATGATCCGCGACTTTAGCTCCGACGACATCATGGTGGGCAACAAGAAGCCCAACCTGCGTCAGCTCGTCGAGAACCGCCTGGCTGCTCGGGGTGACGGTGCGACGGTGCGTGAGATCCGCTATCGCGAGATTAGCACGGCGGGCGCCGACCTAGGCGAGTTGACCCTTGACGAGGGCGTGGCGTACGAGACGCCGGTGACGCACGAGCGCTTTTTGCAGTGGGTGACGCCGCAGGGCAAAATCGCGGGTTTTTTGCGCCTGTCGCTGCCCGATCGCGCGTTTGTTGCCGCGCATGCGGACGAGTTGCTGACGGCGCCGGACGAGGCGATGATTCGTGAGGTGCACGTGTACGGCATGGCGGCGCGCATGGGAGATCAAGGCCAGGCGGCTCAGCATCATGGACTGGGGCGGTCGCTGGTGGAGCGTGCGTGCCAGATGGCGCGGGACGCGGGCTATGCGCGCATCAACGTGATCAGCGCGATCGGCACGCGTGAGTACTATCGTCATTTGGGTTTTTACGACCATGGACTCTATCTGCAAAAGGAGCTCTAGATGAACAAGCCGAGTGTTTCTGCTGGTGTCGTTGCCGGCGTTGCCCTGGGAGCCGCGGCACTTGGTGCGGCCGCCGTCGCTGTTCGCGCTGCCTGTCTGCAGGTCGCGAGGACCCGCAATGGGCTGGCGCGTGTAAAGCGCGTGCACGATGAGGGCGGCGACGAAGTCCGCGTATTGGTTCAAGGCGGCGTCTACCAAAGCGCGAGTTACGTTGGCGAGCGCTGGGCGGAGCCCGTCTTTGCGTACTATCGCGCGTTTGACGACGTGTTTGAGGCCGAGGATGCGATGCGCGACGCTTATGGTCACGGTATCAGCCGTATGCTTATGCTAGGTGGCGGCGGGTTTGCCTATCCCAAATATGCGCTGGTGTCGCACGAGGGCTTGCGTATGGACGTTATCGAGTATGACGGAGAGATAACGCGCTTGGCGCGCCGTTGGTTCTACCTGGACGAGCTGGAGCGCGCGGTGGGCGACCGCCTGCGGGTGATTACCGCCGAGGCTCGCTCGTATCTGGGTGTGACGAGCGTGGGCCATCGTCGCTACGACGTGGTCGTGAGCGATTGCTTTGGCGGTGCCGAGCCCGTTCGCGAGCTGGCGACGGTTGAGGCGCTGCGCCTGGTGCGAGGCAGCCTGAACCCCGGGGGTATCTACGTGGCCAATATTGTGAGCGCAAACGAGGGGAGCGATGTGACGTTCCTTCGCGACTGCGCTGCCACGGCACTCGAGGTATTCGTCCACGCCTGGGTGGTCCCATGTGGCGATGCGAAGTTCGGCGGCGAGGAAAACTACCTGCTCATCGCCAGCGACGGCGACTACGCCTTTGCCGAAGCCGTGCCCTTCGACACCGACTTCCTCGGCACCGTTCTTCACGACAAGTAAGTCTCCCCGTCCCAAAAAAGACTGGTCTTAGGCGTGGTCGCGCCAGCTGCGGACACGCTGCTTCATACCCTCGATGTCGAGCACGCCTTCGGCAAAGCCCTTGCGCACGAGCTCTTCGGGAACAAACTCGTCGTAGCGGTCAAAGTAAGGCACCTCGCCAGGATAGACGAGCTCGATGGGATCGAAGTCCTTCTCGGCCTCGGTGGCGAGCACCTCAAAGAACGTCTCCTCGTCGGCCTTCATCTTAAACTGCATAAAGTACGGGCGTGACGGATCGAGCCCGCGAAGGCCCAGCTCAGCGGCGCATTTGATTTTAAGCATGCGCTCGAGTGCTAGGAAGGCGTAGCTGCCCAACCAGGGGAAGAGCACCCAGGTATCGCCGCCCAGGTTGATGAGCGGTTTAGTTCCCGCGCCCGAAATCTCGGCGGTATGACGAGCCTGCGCCAAACGAGCCCGTGCGTTACCCATAAGGTACGGATATGTTGCGTGCTCAGTGAGCGCTTGGCGCATGCGCTCGAGCACATGCGTGTTAATGTCTCCAGGGCAGTCGCCAAAGTAGGCCGGCACACGGCCCTTGACCTGCGTGGCAAAGACAGTATGGCGCTTCCAGTCCACTTCCTCGACAATCCAGCAGTGTCCGGCGATGGCGATGCGCTCACCGGGCGGGGGCGGATTAACGATCGTGCCCAGCTCGGCCGATTCGCTGCGAACGGTAAACTCCTCGTTTTCCTGGAACACGGCGTAGAACTTAAAGTTGTTGATGATGCGCTCGCCCGCGAGGCCCACGATGAGCCCACCGCCCTCGGTGACCTGGATATGGTCGATCTTAATGAGGTGATGTAGCAGCACACGGTAATCGTCTGCCGAGACACGGTGGAAATAGCTGAGCGTGAGCACGCGTTGGGCAAGTTCGGCCGGCGTGAGCTCGCCGGTGCTGGCGAGGGTCGACATAGTCTGGTGATAGAGCAGGCTGTAGGGGAGACGATCGAGCTCAGGCGGCTCGACCCACTTTTCCTCGCGATAGAGTTGTACGAGCGCGATACCCTGCAGGAGCTTCCAGGGAATGGTTTCGGGCATCATCGTGCGCGGCTCGGGTTCTTCCTCACGCATGACAAACCACATCTCGGGCGGAAGGTCGCGACGGCCTGTGCGCCCCATGCGCTGCAAAAAGGAGCTGACGGTAAACGGCGCATCGATCTGAAATGCACGCTCCAGGCGGCCGATATCGATACCGAGCTCCAACGTAGAGGTGGTGACGGTTGTCTGCGTCTGCTCCTCGTCGCGCATGAGCTCCTCGGCCGTCTCGCGTAGCGATGCCGAAAGATTGCCGTGATGGATGAGAAAGCGGTCGGGCTCGTGCCGGCTCTCGCAGTAGCTGCGCAGCATGGAGCACACGGCCTCTGCCTCCTCGCGCGAGTTGGCAAAGACCAGGCACTTGCGGCCGCGGGTGTGTTCGAAGATATAGCCCATGCCGGGGTCGGCGTTGTCTGGTGCTGTGTCGGTGGGGCTGAGAAGCGCCTGCTCGGTCGCTCGCGGGATGTCGACTTCGCCCTCGGGGGCCGAGGAAGTTTGGCGGTCCTTGGGAGTGGCCTTGCCCCGTGCCCGCTCACGACGTTGACGGCGCTCCTCTTGTGTGAGCTGTCCGCTGTGACGCATGTCTTGGGCGCCGGCGGGCAGTGCCGCGGATGCCGCCGCCTCGATGCGCTCGCACGCAAGCACTTCGGCCTCTTGAGGACCTGTGCCCATGAATCCCCGCTGCTGTGCCTGAGGACCCGAGTTGTAGAAGTGCTCCATGGAGATGCGCCACACGCGACGCGGCTCCTCAAAACGGGGGATAACGCAGTCGCGTCCCGTTCCCTGTGAGAGAAAAGCGCCCGTGCGCTCGGGGTCGCCGATGGTAGCGGAAAGGCCAATGCGACGGGGCTGCACGCCTGCCATGCGCGACAGGCGCTCAATAAGGCAGAGCGTCTGCCCGCCTCGATCGCCGCGCATAAGCGAATGGACCTCGTCAATGACCACATAGCGCAGGTCGCAGAACATGCGCGGGATCGCCATATGCTTATGGATCAGGAGTGCCTCGAGCGACTCGGGCGTAATCTGAAGGATGCCGCTCGGTTTTTTGATGAGCTTAGCCTTGTGCGATTGCGAGACGTCGCCATGCCAGTGCCAGACGGGGATGTTGGCTTCTCCGCACAGGTCATTGAGACGGACGAACTGATCATTGATGAGTGCCTTGAGGGGGCCGATGTAGAGGGCGCCAACGCTTGCGGGCGGGTTCTCCCAAAACTCGGTCAGGATGGGAAAGAAGGCTGCCTCGGTTTTGCCGGAAGCTGTGGATGCCGTTAGGAGCACATTGTCTTGTGTGTTAAAGATGGCATCTGCCGCCGCAACCTGAATGGAGCGCAGACTCTCCCAATCGTGGGAGTAGATGAAGTCTTGGATAAACGGAGCATATCTGTCAAAGGCGTTCACGGGGCCTCCTCTCAAAAACGAATCTCTCAACGCGGCTGGCAACGGCTTGCTGCATTGCTGCTTCAACGTTTGCCCAGATAAAACCTGCCAAAATAAACCTGTCCCGTTTTGGCAGGTTAGATGGTGAATTCGGCGAAGTTGCGGTCACCGTCTGCAGCGCCGGTGTCGCCTGTTGCGGCTGCCGGCGCCAGCGCGTCGCCGCCGACGCTTTGCAGCAGCTCCGCCACATTTGCATCGGGGTTCTGACACAGGATATCGAGCAGCTCGATAAAGTCACGGATGACCTCACGCGGCGTTAAGTGCGTATCGGCTCCCACGCGGCCAAACTCAATCTTGAGAAAGCCCACCAAGTCGTTCTCGGTAAGCGTGGGTGTCCAGCCAAAGTAGCCGGCATGGATCTGCATGAGTTTTTCGATGAGCACCAGCAGTTCCTCATAGGTGAGTGGCTGCAGGCGGATGATGGGCGCGAGCATGTCCTTAAGGTCCTCGCGCGCAAAGCGGCCCTGAGCGAGTCGGCTGCGCAGGGCTTCGTAGGAGAACATGCCGCGGCGGCGGTCTTCGATGGAGGTTGGCGTGCCGCCCATGATTATGCCCAGGTACTGCGCTTTGCCCTGGAGCGTGTCGTTGTACATGGTCAAGATCTTCTCGTAGTTGTATTGGCGCGTGATCGCGTTGGGAATCTTGTACAGATTCACGAGCTCGTCGATGAGCACCAGCATGCCCTTGTAGCCGCTGCAGACCAAAAAGCGCGCAATGAGCTTAACGTAGTCGTACCAGTCGTCATCGCTGATGATGGTCGAGGAGCCCAGCTCGGCGCGTGCCTCACTCTTGGTGCGGTACTCGCCGCGAATCCATTTGGTCACGCGGCTCATGGCTTCTTCGTCGCCCTCGGATACTGCCGCGCGGTAGCGGCGGAGCATGCGGGCGAAGTCGAAGCCGTGGACCATTTCCTCGAGCGGGGCCAGTTGGGCATTGACGGCAGACTCATCGGCATCGGCACACGAGGCGACCCAGCGATCCAGGATAAGGTTGAGCGCACCGCCCTCGGGGCGCGTTTTAGTCGATATGTTGCGGATGAGCTCACGGTAGGTGGCAAGGCCCTGTCCCTGGCCGCCCTGCAGGCGGCGCTCAGGGGATAGGTCGGCATCGGCCACGACGAATCCCTCGCCCATGGCGTGCGTGCGGATGGTCTGGAGCAAAAAGCTCTTGCCGGCTCCGTAGCGACCGACCAGAAAGCGGAAGCTTGCGCCGCCGCCGGCGATGAGACTCAGGTCGGTGAGCAGGGCGCGGATCTCGACCTCGCGTCCTACAGTGATATAGGGAAGGCCGATGCGCGGGACCACGCCGCCCTTGAGCGAGTTGAGAATGACGGCAGCGACGCGCTTGGGCACGCGGGGTGCTGCGGATGCGTTATCACTCATGGTCTAGGTATCCTCTCACGTCTGCTTCGTAGTCCTCGATAATGTGCGGTCCTGCTGCGCCAAATTCAATTACGGTGTCACCCACCAGGTCAAAGAGCGCCTCGTTGATGGTATCGACGAGCATGTCCTCGCTCTGGCCCGACCTCTCCACTGCCGATGCCGTCTGTGCCACGTTCTGCTCGAGCAGTGCGTGAAGGAAGGCATCTGCGGCGGGCGCGAGTTCGGTTGCGGTGCCAGCGGGTGCAGTCGATACGACCGCTGGCGTCGGTGCGAGGAGCGGTGCCACGACGCCAAACTGTTCGGTGGAAATGGTTGGCTCGTCGGCTTCGTTGCGCTCCGTGGGCGTCGCGATCGGCTCGGTCATCACGTCGGCCGCGGGCTTGGCTTCCGGCTGCTCGGAGCCTGCCTCATCGACCTCTGCGAGTATATCGTCCTCGCGCTCTTCGTCGATTAAAAGTGCTTCGCGCGTTTGCGCAGCGGCGCTCCGAATGTGCCCCAGCTGAGTCAGGTCGATATCGATCTTGACGGGCTGGTGCGCGGCGTCCCACGAAAGCCATGCCACGATCTCGTCATCGATGATCTTGGCCAGATATTTGGGGACCTTCTCCTCCTTCAGGGGATGGGTGGGGTCTAGGGCCAGGCGCAGGCGTTGGTCGCAGGCGCGCATCATCTCACCGAGCTTGCTGCTTTTTTGTCTGCTGCCGTGGATGCGCATGCATTCCCAAAAGCCATTTTGGCAGCGGTAGATGTGAATGGGGTCCAGGCGATATTCGCAGTCCTCGTGGCGCTCGGGCGCAAAGAACACGGCCGAGGCAAACATGGTGTAGGGCATGGCCGTCTCCTCCCCAAACAAGCTCGCTACGATGCCGGTCTTTCGGTGCGTGTCATAGTAGCGCGCCATACGGACATACACGGCGCATGCCACGTGGCGCAGGTCGCGATGGTGGGAACGGTCGAGCCGTGAGTTATTCAGGTTGTACGTGGAGAGGGCGTTTATAGCGGTCATGAGTCGCTCCTCGCCTGCCTCGTCGGGCGGAAGGGGGAGCGTGGGCTCGGAGGTTTTGCGACGCTTGGGGACTTGGGCCGACGGCGTCGGTGTAGGTGCAAGGTCTCGAGCCGCGCGGCGCAGCTCGATGAGGGCGTTGTCGAACATGACGGTTTTAGAGTCGCGAAGCAGCTTGGGGTCGAGTCCGTGGAACACGGCGTAGTCCTGCAGCCACACGCGTGCAAACCGATCGATGCCGGGCTCGAAGGCGCGGTAGGCATCCCAAAAGGCCTTGATTTTGTTAAAACCATCGAGTGGGTCATCTACGCCAATGCCACAGATCAGCTCATAGAGATACAGGAAGGCAAAGGACGTAGACGTTTCCTCGACGGTTCCGCGGCGCACTTGTGCACGCCAGGTAAAATAGCCACGCAACTGCCGATCGCTCATGGCGTTATAGGTGGGAAAGTACGACTTGAACGTACCGTTGTAGGGGCAGTCGTCCTCAAAGTCGGCCATCAGCAGGCCTTGGCGGTAGAAAAGCTCGGCTTCCGAAAGCCAGCGACCCGCGCCGCCTTTGGGGTCATCCTGCCAGCGCGATATCTCGCGCATCTTGCGGTATTGGTCGGGAAGGAAGTTCTGCATCTGACGACCGGTTTTGAGAATTGGCTCGTCAGCATAGACTTCGTTTGAGAAGCGAGCAGACTGATGGGTCCGGGCCTCGGCCATAATGCGCTCGATGAGCATCTTGATGTCCTGGTCGGCCACCGCTCCTCCTCTCGAACGCAGCTACGGTGACCTCATATCATAGCACAGCATCAAACAGGTGTTCGAGATACCGCTGCGTTGATAGATTTAGAACAGGAGGGCATAGATGACGGCTATGACAACGGAGGGGAGCATATTGGCCGTGCGGAAGGTCTGAGGACGGATGAGGTTGACTCCGACGCAGAAGATGAGCATAGAGCCCACGAGCGATAGGCTGTCGAGGGCGGCGGCGGTCATGATGGGGGAGAGCGCGCCGGCAAACAGCGTGATCGTCCCCTGGAACACGGCGACGGGCAGGGCGGAGAAAATGCAGCCGCGGCCAAGCGACGCCGTCATGGTGCAGACGATGATGCAGTCCAATGCGCCTTTCAGGGCAAGCGTTGACCAGTCACCGAGCAGACCGTCCTGGATCGATCCCACAATGGCCATGGCGCCGATACACACGGTGAGTGAAGTCGAGACGAAAGCGTTGGTGAACTCGTTATCGCCCTCGCTGCCGGTTTTGCGCTTGAGCCATTCGCCAAGGTTTTCAATGGCGGCCTCCAAGTTGATGGCCTCGCCGATGAGCGAGCCGAGGGCGAACGAGACAATGAGCATGGTGGTACCGGTGGTCGCCAGCGCCTTTCCATCGATGATGAGCATCTTTTGCATGGTGCCGCCAAGGCCGATAAACAGGACGCACAGCCCCGATGCTTTCATGAGCGTGTCTTGGATGCGCGGTGTGATGAAGCGGCCGCCCGCTAATCCCAAAAGACCGCCCGCAACTAAAAGCACAACGTTGATGATTGTTCCCAAGCCCGGCATGAGCCCTCCTGTATTGATGCCAACGTGGCAATCGTAGCAGAACGAAATGCGAGGCACATCGCGACTCATCTAATACGTTATATAAGTGGTGTTAGGAATGATGCGCAGCATTTAAGCCTCAGGTGGTTGTCGGGACATAGGGATAGTAGTCAAAGCGCAGTGTCATAAGCCGCTGTGGGGATTCAATAGCCGCGGCGATGATATTGGCATCGCGGGCACGATCAAACCCTTCGAGTTCGATCTGATACGAGACGTCTTGCATAATGTCCAGACGTCGCCAGGCTAGGAGTGTGTCACCATCGAATTCCAAGGTCTTGCCTCCGTCTGGAGCAACGGCGTATAGACGCAGCTTGGCGGTGGTTGCGGGGTCGACAACCGTGACCTTTTTAATTTCGTTTCGAGTATTCTTGGCGCCCAACAAGGTGAGCAGTGTTGGGGCCACGACCTCGCCCGATGGCAAAAAGACGACTTCGATGGATTCAGGAAATGCGATGATGGCCGACTTGCGGACGGGCTGATTGGCGGCGGCAACTTCGATGTTCGCAGCGTCGATGACCTCTGTGTGGTCGAGCGCGGCAAGCACGCAGCAGTTACCTTCATCGATCTCTTGAGGATCAGCAAGCCCCAGACTGTCTGCGAGCTCGGGATCGTTTGGATCGTTAGCGGGCTCATTCGGTGCTTCGAAAGAAGCTGGGACGCTGTTTGTCGGCGACGGCGTGTCGCCCGCACCTGCTTCTTTGTCCGCGTTCTCTTCTTGTATGGTTGCGTTGATGGGTTCGTCGTTTGAGGGGAGCGTCTTGGCGTCAAGCGCGGAGGGGATAATTCCGATGGCTCCTGATCCGTTTCACTCCATTTCGAGAAGCGCCGGGTCGGCAAGAATGCGTTGCCTGCTTTGCGCGTGGGCATCGATTTCAATAGGGCCTGCCTCTATCCCTCGTGTAAGGCTGAGTGATCCGGCTGGCTTCTCGAAATGAGCGTCTGTGTCTTTGGTGCTGACGGCGTAGAACAGCAGGGACGCTTCTCCCGCCGCGATGGCATCGGTGTCGGCTTTGGTCAACCGCAACGATGCCGTGAATGAGAGGGTGGGCTGCGTGTCGTCTGCATTCGCGGCGGCGCAGCCCAGACATATACCGCCTCCTTTCTCGAAAAACGCACCGTCGAAGGCGACCTTCGCTCCGTTCGCCGAGTCATCGATCGAAGCGATGTCGATGTGCAGCTCTAAATTGCATGGATCGCCATCTGCGTCGAGCACAACCGAGCGCCACGTGCAGACGGCGTACCCCGCCTGGGAGCCGTTTGCCTTGTTCGAACGATTGATATCCACGACTATCGAACCGTCCGTATTACGACGAAGGCATCCCGAGGTTGAGATTGCAGCCTGTGCGATCGAAAAACGCTTGCACGCAATGGCGCTCGACGGATTTGATGCGGAGCTTAGGGCTGCTGGTAAGGAGTCTGCCATGACGGGAGTCGCCCAAGCGGCGACAGGCGTTCCGGTTGCGAGCGCGCCGCAGAGTGCGACGACGGGCAAAAGGTTCTTCGATGCCATGGGGTCTCCTTAGCTAATTTAGTGCGGCCTGTCCGTGTTTTGTTTCTGGCTGCGTTTGATGTGCAGGCCGAGGCTGGCGGTTCCCGCGCCTGCTGCTGTGGCGCCTGCTGCCAAGAGCCATCGTCCATCGCCTGTCTGCGCCAATGGTTCCTCGCGGTTGCCGCGGTCGAGCCCCGAGAGGTCGACCGTCACTTGCGTGGCGGCCTGCGCCTGTTCTTGCTGGGCAAAGGCCATGGCTGGGCCAAACGCTAGGATGCTGACGGCGGCGGCCAGGGCGACGGCCTTATGCCGTGTGCGCACCGGGCTCGACCGTCCAGGTGATCGTTGCAACCTGATCGCCTTCGCCGGTTACGCGGAAGATGTCGCGCGTGACGCGGGCGACGTTTCCGCTTGTCTTGAGCTTAATTTTGTCCTTGCCGCCGGCAATGCCCTGGTAGCTCATGTCGAAGGCTGCGTTCTTGGAAAGATCGAGGCCCGTCCCCTGCATTGCGGCGCTGGCGTTCTGGAGTGCGCCGTCGGGGCCGACCTTAAAGTCGATGGAGTTCTGCGCGGTTCCGGCCTTGGCGTCGGCAGCAATGGTCCAGGTGTTCATGGCGTCGATCTTCATGTTGGTGACATGGATGCCGTAGGCCGAATGATTGTCGATGGTGGTCGCGTCTTCTGAGGGGCCCTGAAGCGTGCCGTCGGCCTTGGCGACGAAGGGAATAACCGTCGGAACTTTGAACTCAACGTTGTCGATCTCGGTCCTGACCATTACTTTCGTGGTTCCAACGCGCCCGGCCGCCATAGCTGGCGTCGGGGCAGCGCCCATTGCGAGCGCGAGCGCGAGCCCTGCGCCCACGACGAGCGCTCTGGCTCCGTTCATGTTCCTGGTGATGTCCATGGTCGTTCCTTTCTATTCGCCGCGGGCCGTCCCCGCGATGATTGGACGAATGCTGGTGAATTGCGTGCGGTGCCGCGTCGGCCGGAAAAGCTAGTTCTCGGCTTGCTCAACCCGCACCTTGACACGTGTCGGATTGCCGTGGCTGTCGAGGGTCTTGGCATCGAGTGCCTGGATCTCGATGTACGCCTCGCCTTCTTTGATGTCGCCGGCGGGGCACGTCTCGATTGTCTTGCCGGTCTCGACCACACCGGATTCGTACATGGTCTCGTCGTTTTGGATGACGCGGAATCGCTGGGGAAATTTATTGTCTTGGACGTTTTGCACGTTGACGCGCAGCTTGCCGTCCTCCTGCAGCTGAGCGACCGGCGCGACCGAAATCGTCATCATGTTGTCGCGGACGATAGCGTCGAGCTCATCTTGGATTTCCTGACGCGTTTTGCCCTCGGCCGTCGTAACCGAAGCGCCCGCCTCGGGTACGGGCTGCGACTGCCAAGCGTATAGTCCTACGGCGACAAGGGCGCAGACGATGGCCAAACAGGCAACGATGAGCTTCTTGCGACGACCCAGGCCTACAAAGTGGGGTGGCCTCTTCGCGCTCATGCGGCATCCTTGGCGGTATAGATGCGCGCAAAGGTGGACGGGTCCGCTCCAAAGAGCATGTGAAGCATCAGGCGGCGCGAGTAAGCAAGCTCGTCGAAGTCGGGAGGGAGCTCGATGTCGTGGATATGCGCGATGTGGTGGGCGAGCGCCGAGAACGACTCGGGGTCGCAGATCGCATCGGTGGTAACGTGGTAGACCGTCGTATCGGGGAATGCCTCTTCGTCGAAAGGCAGGAGATGGGGATCGTCGTCGACTTCGATGGCGATGCCGTACTGGGGCCAGTAATATGCCATGGGAACCTCCCTGCTTCTTGGGCCAAAACTTCTATCGGTTTTGGCTGTCGATGCCGACCGTATCAGTCGCAACTTGACCAATTTCTGACCAAATGCTTGACGGATTGGCGTCTCAGCAGGTAAAAGGCGGCAAAAATTACTTCAACTTTTTTCGGGCGACAATCGAGCGATCGGCGACGGCGGGGCCATATGTGTCAAAAGCATCGTCTGCCGAGGAAACCTTGCCGCTCGCCGAATTGCACGAACGTAAAAATCGCCAATTATGGAGACGGTCTCGAACACGTCGACGAAACGATGCGGTAACATCTCCCTGCAAACACTGTAGTTAGCTAAAGGGGGAGTTCGCGTGTCTGCAACCATCAAACCCTTCACCGACGAGTTCGAAGAGTATGGCCGCGATGAGTCTCGCACGTCGGGCGAGGCCTCGAGCATCTCGTTTCCGACAACGGAAGACGAGGTCCGTGCCATTTTGGAAAAGCTCCATGCCGAGCGTGTCCCGGTAACGGTTCAGGGCGCCCGAACCGGCCTTGCCGCCGGTGCCGTGCCCCACGGCGGGCATATCCTCAATACTTCCCGTATGAATCGCTACTTGGGCCTTCGCCGCGATGAACAAGGTCGCTTTCTACTGCGCGTGGAGCCGGGTGTTGTGCTTTCTGAGCTGCGCAAGCAGCTGGGCAAGAAGGTGCTGCCGACTGCTGGTTGGGACCAGGCATCGCTTGAGGCCTACGAGGAGTTCCAAGAGGCCCCCGAGCAGTTCTTTCCCACCGATCCCACCGAGACGTTTGCCTGTCTGGGCGGCATGGCGGCATGTAACGCCTCTGGTGCCCGCAGCTACGCCTACGGCTCCTTGCGCCCACATATCACGGGACTCCACGTCGCGCTGGCTGATGGCGATTTGCTTGAGCTTCAGCGCGGCGAGGCTTTTGCCCAGGGCCGCCACCTGTCGCTCGTGACGGCAGCGGGCCGTACGCTCGAGCTCGATCTTCCCGGCTATACCATGCCCAAGACAAAAAATGCCTCAGGCTATTTCGTTGCGGACGAAATGGACGCCATCGACCTCTTTATCGGTGCGTGCGGCACACTCGGCGTCATTACCGAGCTCGAGATCGCCCTGCAGGCGGCGCCTGCGGTCGTTTGGGGTGTGAGCTGCTTTTTCGATAGCGAAGACAAGGCCGTGTCCTTTACCGATTCCGTGCGTCCCGTCCTGTCCCATGCGGCTGCCATCGAGTACTTCGACGCTGGCGCCCTGGATATTCTACGTCGCCAGCGCGAGCAGTCGACGGCGTTTGCCTCGCTGCCGGCGCTCGACAAAGACGCCAAGGTCTGTGTCTACGTGGAGCTCGACTGCGATGACGAGGCCCAGGCGACCGAGGAACTGTACCACCTGGGATGGGTGCTGGAGCTTGCGGGCGGCCGCGACGATGCGACATGGGTCGCGCGCACCGAGGTCGATCGCGAGTGCCAGCGATTCTTCCGCCACGCGGTGCCCGAGAGCGTCAACATGCTTATCGACGAGCGTCGCCGCACCGACCCCACCATCACCAAGCTGGGCTCGGACATGTCGGTGCCCAATGCACGCCTTGCCGATGTCGTGGCCCTCTATCGCCGCACACTGGCCGAAAGCGGGCTTGAATCTGCTGCCTGGGGGCACATCGGTAACAACCATCTGCATGTGAACATCCTGCCGCGCGATGCGCAAGACTACCGTCGCGGTGGCGAGCTGTTTGCCCAGTGGGCTGCCGAGGTAACGGCTATGGGCGGCGCCGTCTCCGCCGAACACGGCGTCGGCAAGATCAAGGCTGGCTTCTTGGAGACGATGTACGGCCACGAGGCCATGGTCGAGTCGGCGCAGCTCAAGCTCCAGCTCGATCCTGCCGGCCAGCTGGGTCGCGGCAACCTGTTTGCGGAGAAGCTCTTGGATGAACTCGTCCAGAAAGGGGGCGCGTGAATATGAGTGATTTCCATATGGTGGTGTGCGTTAAGGCCGTGCCGGGCAGCACCGAGGTCAAGATGGACCCCAAGACCAATACCATCGTGCGTGATGGCAAGCAGGCGGTCATTAACCCGTTCGATGCGAGCGCTCTGGAATGCGCGCTGGCGCTGAAGGACGACTTTATCGGCTTTGGCATGGACGTGCGCGTGACGGTGGTGTCGATGGGCATCCCCGCGACCGAGTCGCTGCTGCGCGACTGCATCGCTCGAGGCGCCGACGACGCGCTGCTGCTGACCGATCGCGCCTTTGCAGGTGCCGATACCCTGGCAACCACCTATGCCCTCAAGTGCGGCATCGAGGCGCTCGACGAGGACTTCGACCTGCTCATCTGCGGCAAGATGGCGGTGGATGGCGATACGGCCCAGATTGGCCCCGAGCTTGCCGGTGCTTTTGAGATTCCCTGTGTGACCGACGTGAGCTGCGTGCAAAGCGCGGGCTTTACGACCTGTGGTTCACTGGCGCTTGTTCACGGCTGCGATGCCGGCGAGGAGACGGTGTGTCTTGAGATGCCGTGCGTGATGACGACTGCCAAGGAGATTGGCCAGTTGCGTATGCCGAGTATTGCCGGTATTCGCGCGGCGGAGGAGGCGGACGTGCGCGTGGTCAGTGCCGCCGACGTGAACGCCGACCCCGCGCGTTGCGGTCTTGCCGGGTCGCCGACACAGGTCGTGCGCTCGTTTGTGCCCGACCGTGACCAAACGTGCGAGGACGTTGACGGAACGGCGTCCGAGCAGGCGGCAAAACTTGCCAAGATTATCGAGGGGATGGCATAGATGAGCGGACTGATTATCGATAGCGAAGCCTGTATCGGCTGCGGTCGCTGCGTTCGCGCCTGTGCCTCGGGCGGCATCGTAGTGGAAGGCGAGCGACCCAGCCGATGCGCCCGCGTAACCGACGGCTGCATCCTATGCGGTGGGTGCGTCGACGCCTGCCCTGTCAACGCTATCTCGATCGAGCGTGACGAGGCCGCTGGTGCGGTTGACCTCGATGCGTATCGAGACATTTGGGTATTCGTGCAGACCGACGAGCACGATACGGTGACTCCCGTTGCCTATGAGCTTATGGGCAAGGGCCGCGAGCTTGCCGATGCGCGCGGCTGCCGTCTGGTGGCACTGGTCGGTATGGGTCCCGAGGGTTCTCTCGGCGACCTGGAGCATCTGGTTTGCGCGGGCGCCGACGAAGTCCTGGCCTGTCGCGACGAGCGCCTGCGCCAAAACGATGCGGAGGTCTACGCCCGCTTGATCTGCGATTTGGTAGCCGAATGCAAACCCGAGGCCATCCTATACGGTGCGACCGCCTTTGGCCGCGAACTGGCACCCGGCGTTGCCGTGCGCTTGCAGACGGGCCTTACGGCTGACTGCACCGTACTTTCGATGGATACGGAGACGGGACTGCTGCAACAGACGCGTCCGGCGTTTGGCGGCAACCTAATGGCCACCATCGTCTGCCCCAATCATCGTCCCCAGATGGCAACGGTTCGTCCCGGCATCTTTAAGGCGCCCGACTTTGACTACAACCGCTCTGGCACGATCACCCAGATATCGCTTGCGGATGATGCTAAGGCCCGTGTCGAGATCTCGATTCCCGCCGAGGAGTGGGGGCGGCAGGCTTCGATCGCCGATGCCGAGCGCCTGGTCGTGGTGGGTCGCGGCATTGGTTCCAAGAAAAACCTGCCGCTGATGCGAAGGCTCGCCGAGGCTCTGGGAGCCGAGCTTGGTTGCACGCGACCTGTCGTGGAGGCCGGCTGGTTGGAGTATCGCCATCAGATTGGCCAGACCGGCGTATCGGTTTCGCCCAAGCTTCTCGTGAGTATCGGTGTTTCGGGCGCCATCCAGCATCTTGCCGGCATCGGTGGGGCGGAGTGCATTATCGCCATCAATGAGGACCCGGATGCCCCCATTTTCGGCGCTGCCCAGTACAAGGTTGTTGGGGACGCCGTCGAGGTCGTCGAGGAGCTGCTGGCCCAGCTTGAGCGCTAGGCGCGCGCCAGCCAGTCGCGCATCTCGTCCTTTAGGCGGCTCCAGGTTGCCTGCGTGGCGGGGTCGGTAAAGGGCTGTGTAATGCCAAAGGGCGCGTCGAGCAGGCGGTGGATATCACCCTGTTCGCGCGCCAGCGCACGGCTTGCCGGATAGACGAGCTCAAACATAAAGCAGATAAGCCCCACCAAGAAGTCGGCGGGCTCATCGCGCTCATCGCGTGCGACGCAGCGGTGCTCGTCAAAGGCGGCAAGTGTCGGCGACGAGAAACGGCTGCCGAGAAACGTCTTCTCGTCCACCTTGAGGATAGTGTCGACGGTGCTGTCGGCGATGGTGCGCATAATGTCGATCTTGTCACCATCGCGCACGATATCGCAGAAGCACCGTGTACGCTCGTCGAGTTGTGCCGGCAGGCGAAAGTCGCTGTGATAGGCGATGCTCGCTCGGATGAGCTCGTCATGCGCACCGGTTTCGATAAAGTCACGGATGTTTGTCGTGGCGGGTGCATCGGCGGGATTCTCGCCAAAGAGGACCTCGATGCCCAGCGCCGCATGGCTCATGCTCTCGGCGTCCTTAAAGGTGTCCCAGCGTCGTAGCTGCTCAAAGCGGCCCATATCGTGTAGCAGGCCGCAAAGCCATGCCAGGTCAATATCTTCTGACGACCAGCCCTGCTCGCGCGCTACGGCATCGCATGCCTCGGCAACGTGGTACGTATGCTCGATTTTGAGCGCGATGCGTGGGTTGGTGGCGTCGTAGGCATCGGTGTAGCTTTTGAAGGCCGCGCGCGCCCGGTCTCGATCGATAGCTGTCATAATGACTTCCTAAAAAGTTGTGTCTTTCGATCCGGTGGCAATTGTAGGTGAACTCGGTTGCTGTCGGATGATGATTCTGCCGTGTCGCTACATGCGGTTCGGAGACCTTGTCAGGATGAGAAGCGTATGGTGCTCAAAATCGTTAGAACCGTCTGGCCGGTGATGCTTACCTATGTTGCAATAGGCGCGCCGTGCGGAATGATCATGGGGCAGACGGGAATGGAGCCCTGGATGGTCTTTGCTCTAAGCAGTACGTTTGTGACGGGCAGCGGCCAGTTTATGATCTGCAACCTGTGGCTGGCGGGTGTGCCTGCAGCATCGATCGTCGCGAGCGTTGCCGCCATCTCCTCGCGTTTTGCGCTTTACTCGGCATCGATCGCACCGCATCTGAGGGGTGCCTCGAAGCGTCAGACGCTGGCTGTTGCCGCGACACTTACCGAGGAAGCATATGGCATCTCGCTTGCCAAGTTGGTTGAAGGGGAGGATTGGGGCCCGCGCGAGTCCTTTGTGCTCAACGTGATCCTCATCGCAACATGGGGCGTTTCGTGTACGATGGGCGCCATCGTCGGCGCCGTTGTCGATGTTCCCACCGCCATTGCAGCCTTTGTCTGCACCTCGCTCTTTATCTGCCTGCTCTTTTCGCAGCGGCTGTCGCGCGGCAACGTTGTCGCAGCGGTTTCGGGCGCGGTGTCCGTCGCCGTATGCAAGTTCTTGGGCCTCGCGAATATTGCCGTGCCGGCAAGCGTCGTGGTCGGCATTGCCATTGCGCTGGCGTGCGATGCTGTATTTGACGGAAGAGGTGCCCGCGATGCCCGTTAACGAGTTCTTGGTTCTGTGGCTGTCGTCGTGGGCTGCTATCGCGTTCTTTCGCATCGCGCCGGCGTTCGCCTTGCGCGGGCGGACCCTGTCGCCCCGCATTACCGAGGCCCTAGGCTATATCCCGCCCGCTGCCTTTGCCGCGCTGGTCGCCAACGACTTGGTGAACCCCGGCGCGTTCGACGCGGGACTCTGGCCTGCCTTGGTTCCCTGGATTGCGGCCGCCGGCGTCGTGGCGGTGGCAATCAAGACAAAGTCGATGTTGTGGTGCTGCGTTTCGGGCATCGTGTTCTATATCGTTTTGAGCCTCGTATAGGAGCAGGACGCGTTATCGTCCCGGCCTATCGAATCGAATTTCTCACCGAGGCGGTCTGCTTCTTCTGGTACCATGGTCAAACTTTACTGTAGCAAAGCGTGACGTGGGCTTTTGTTCTGCGTCAGCGGAAATGGGGGTTTCATGGCACAGGAAGCGACCGCCAACGAGCAAAAGAAATTCAAGGTACCGCGCATCCCGGGCGACATCATGATCTATCCGATGATCGTCGGCCTTTTGCTCAATACCTTCTGCCCGCAGGTCTTTGAGGTCGGCGGCTTCTTTACGGCTGCCTGCCGCGGCGGCTCCAACACCATCGTTGCCGCGATCTTGCTGTTTGTGGGCGCCGGCATCAGCTTTAAGTCCACGCCGGGCGCCATCAAGACCGGCATCGTCGTGCTGATTCCTAAGCTTGTAGTGGCAGCCGCGCTGGGTCTGGGCGTCGCGTACTTCTTTAACGATAACTTTTTAGGCCTGAGCTCGGTTTCCATCATCGGCGGCATTACGTTTTGCAACATGGCGCTCTATACGGGTATCATGGGCGAGTTCGGCGATGAGTCCGAGCAGGGCGCTGTCGGTATCCTGTTCTTTACGGCCGGCCCCGCCGTCACGATGATCATCCTTGGTGTTTCGGGTCTCGCCAACATCCCCGTCGGCACCATCATCGGATCCATCCTGCCGCTTGTTATCGGCATGGTCCTGGGCAACTTGTTCCCGTTTATCAAGAACCTGCTGGTTCCCGGCGCCAATCCCGCGATCGCTGTAATTGGTTTTCAGCTCGGTGCGTCCATGAGCCTTTCGAGCTTCATCGCCGGTGGCATTTCGGGCATCCTGCTGGGCCTCATCACGCTCTTTATCGTCGGTCCCATTACCTTTGCCTTCGAGCGCCTGTGTGGCGGCAATGGTAAGGCGGCTGTGGCATGTTCCACCATTGCCGGCACGGCCATGACCACGCCGGTCGCCCTCGCCGAGGTCGCTCCGCGCTATGCCGAGCTTGCGCCCACCGCGTATGCGCAGATCGCCACTGCCGTCATCATCACGGCAATCATGGCCCCGATTCTGACCGGCTGGGTCGATAAGAAGTTCTGCCAGAGCAAGGAAGACCTGTCGCCTGCCGGTGTCGAGGCCATCGAAGAGGCTGTCGCGACCGACATCGATGGCGAGTAGCAATCGATACCCATCAATGATTCCGGCATGCAACTCGCGCCGTTTGAACGCCCGAACGAGAGCTGTCTTGCAGTGACGTTCGGGCGCTCTGCTATTATTCCCCTTACCCCTGCGGAGTAGGGGGTGTTTGTTGCCCAGATTCGAATTGGGCGATTTTGGCCACTTGGATATAGAGGGGATGGAGCCTGGTGGTTAAGGCACTCAAGATCGAGATATTTATGCTGTGCATGATTATTCTTATCGGGCTTGCCGCGCGAAGTCGCCGCTCCTTGTTCTCGAGCACCCAGCAGCTATTGTTTAGCATGCTCGGCTACACCTCTGCCGCCTACATTTTCTTCGATATGATTTGGACGCTCTCGGACGGCGTGAGCACTCCTGTGGGCATTACAGCCAACTGGATTTCCAACGCGGTCTCGTTTTCGCTGTTCGCCATCGCGTGCCTCATTTGGTTCTTCTATTCCGAGACGATGCAGGGCTCGCGATTCCTGGCCACGCGCTACAGGATGGCACTCGTGGCATTGCCTACGGCGGTAGTGGTCGCCCTGGCATTTACCAGCTACTGGACACACACTCTTTTCTATATCGATGCGCAAGGCGTATATCGTCGCGGTGCAGCTTATATGATTCAGCCTATCGTTAGCTACTGCTACGTCATATATACGTCCTTGCATGCCTTTGTTCAGGCTCGAAAAGTCGAAAGCCTGCAAAAGAAGGCCATTTATCGCACCCTCGCCTTTTTCGCGGTCCCCGCTCTGGTGGGCGGTACCTTTCAGGTCGTATTTTCGGTGCCCGGCCTTTGCGTCGGCATAATGATCAGTATTTTGCTGCTCTATATCGTCTACCAGGAGCAGCTGATCTCGACTGACCCATTGACTGGACTCAACAACCGTAACCGTTTTGAGACCTATATGCTGTCGCTGTTCTCGGGTGCTGACCAGGCCGATGATGTGTATCTGCTGATGATGGATGCTGACGGCTTTAAGCAGATTAACGACCACTATGGACATGTCGAGGGCGACCATGCCCTTCAGGTTGTTTCGAAGGCGCTCAAGGACGTCTGTTCGATGTCCGGCGGCTTTATCGCGCGCTATGGCGGCGATGAGTTCGTGGTGCTCCAAAAGGCAGCGACGGAACGGGACATCATAGACCTGTGCACGGCGATCAACGACGAACTCGCTCGTGCCGAGGTGCCGTATCTGTTGCAGATGTCTATCGGTTACGCGCGGGTTGGCGATGGGATCGATACCTGGCAGGATTTGCTTCGTGCTGCCGATGCGGAGCTCTATCGCGTCAAGGGCGAGAAGAAGAAAGTCGGCGTCCAGATACGCTAGAAAAAGGGGCGCACGACCGTTGCGATGGTCGTGCGCCCCCTTTGTGTTGGCGGGATTAGTAGCGACTGTCGAAGATGCGCCTCGTCTTTTTCTCGGAACGGGGTGGCCTACTAGGCCTTTTTAGGTTTGTTGACGATGATGATACCGCCGCAGACCAACAGCAGGGCAACGATGACGGTAACGGGGCTCGTGCCGGCGCCCTCGCCGAGCAGCAGCGCACTCAGCAGCACGCCGAAGACCGGGTTCATAAACCCAAAGACCGAGACGCGGCTGACGGGATTGACGGCAAGCAGGCGCGACCACAGCGAGTAGGCGACCGCGGAGATAAGCGCCATATAGATAATGAGCGCGATGGCGGGGGCGATCGCGGTGGGGGAGAGCGCACCACCCATCAAAAAGCCGATGGCGGTGAGGACGAGGCCGCCGACCAGGAACTGCCAGCCGGCAAGCAACACGCCGTCGTGCTCGCGCGAGAAGATACCGATCAGGCAGGTCGAAAGGGCACCTGCGACGGTGGAGGCCAGGATAAAGCCCTCGCCGTCGAGCGTAAAGCCAAAGGTTCCGTCCGCGCCCGAAAGGTTGACGAGTGCGACACCGGCAAAGCCCAGCACGCAGCCGAGCACCTTGGCCGCATCGAGCTTCTCGGTATGAAATGCCAAGGCGGCAAAGAGGATTGCGAGGAAGTTTGCGCTGGCCTCGATGATGGAGCTTGACATGGCGCTGGCGCGCGAGAGTCCCAAGTAGAAAAAGAAGTACTGTCCAATAGTCTGGAAGAGCGACAGGATGCAGATGGGCTTGATATCGCGAGCCTGCGGAACGAGTGGGCGGCGCTGTGCCGTGCTCATGCCAACAATGACCAAGGCGCCGGCAAGCGTAAAGCGCAAGCCTGCAAAGAGCAGCTGCGAGGCGCTATCGTGCGCGGGGATGCCAAAGAGTGCGTAGCCGATCTTGATGCAGGGAAAGGCCGATCCCCAGAGTGCACAGCAAACAAGACAGCCCAGGATAAGTCCGGGCAGGGTGGCGAGATACGGCTTGGGGCTTTCCATGATGTCCTTCCTACATGCGCGAAGCAAAAAAGAACCCGCCACCGGGTGTGCCGGTGGCGGGCGTTGTTACCCGAGGGGATTGTACCCGATGGGTACGTATTAAGCGAAGTAGGCCACGCCGCTCTCAAAGATCGGCATGAACTTATCGCCGGGGACATGCTCGGGCACGTTGCGATACAGGTTGTCACCGCGACGCTCGGCATGGCCCATCTTGCCCAGGACGCGGCCGTCGGGGCTCGTGATGCCCTCGATGGCGAGCGCGGAGCCGTTGGGGTTGACGGAAAGATCCATGCTCGGCTTGCCGTCCTCGCCCACGTACTGCGTGGCGACCTGGCCGTTGGCGATGAGCTGGGCGAGCACCTCGTCGTTGGCGACAAAGCGGCCCTCGCCGTGGCTGATGGCGACGGTGTAGGGGTCGTCCAGGCTGCACTGCGACAGCCACGGGGACAGGTTGGACGAGATGCGAGTGCGCACCAGACGGCTCTGGTGGCGGCCGATGGTGTTGAACGTCAGCGTGGGTGCATCGGGCGTGGCGTCGACGATGTCGCCGTAGGGCACCAGGCCGAGCTTGATCAGGGCCTGGAAGCCGTTGCAGATGCCCAGCATCAGGCCATCGCGGGCCTTGAGCAGGTCGCGGACAGCCTCGGTGACCTCGGGGGCGCGGAAGAACGCCGTGATGAACTTGGCGGAGCCGTCGGGCTCGTCGCCGCCCGAGAAGCCGCCGGGGATCATGACGATCTGGCTCTGGCGAATACGACGGGCGAGCTCGTGGGTGCTCTCGGCGACGGCCTCGGGCGTGAGGTTGTTGATCACGAAGGTGTCGGCCTCGGCGCCGGCGGCGCGGAAGGCGCGGGCGCTGTCGTACTCGCAGTTGTTGCCAGGGAACACGGGGATGATCACGCGCGGGCGGGCGATCTTGGAGCCACCGTATACATGGATATCCTTGGCACGGAAGTCGATGGTCTCGACCTCGGGGGTCTCGCCGGCGCTGCGGTAGGCGAAGACGCCCTCGATGCCGCTCTCCCAGGCCTCCTGGAGCTCGGCGAGCTCGATGACCTCGGAGCCGGTGTCGATGACATAGCCCTCGACGGTGGTGCCCAGGGGCTCGACGACAACGCCGTCGGCGACCTCGGGCAGCTCGGCATCCTCGGCGAGCTCGACGATAAAGCTGCCGTAGAGCGGGGTGAAGAGGCTCTCCACGTCTACATCCTCGGCAAGCTCGATACCGATCTGGTTACCGACGCACATCTTAAAGAGGCTCTCGGCGCCGCAGCCGTAGCCGGGCGTGGAGATGGCCAGGGCGTTGCCGGTGGCAGTGAGCGCCTCGACGGCGTCAAACGCGGCGAGCAGCTGCTGAGCATCGGGGCGGTAGTCCTCGCCATAGGTCGCGGGGGCGATGCGGACGACGCGGTGCGTGAGGCCCTTGAACTCGGGCGAGACGGCGCGGGCGGCCTTGCCCACGGCGACGGCGAAGCTGATCAGGGTCGGCGGAACGTTGAGCTCGCCGGTCTCGTCCTCAAACGAGCCGCTCATGGAGTCCTTGCCGCCGATGGCGCCGGCACCCAGGTCGACTTGGGCCATGAGGGCGCCCAGAACGGCTGCCGTGGGCTTGCCCCAGCGCTCGGCCTCGGTGCGCAGACGCTCGAAGTACTCCTGGAAGGAGAGATAGGCGCGCTTGTGCTCAAAGCCGGCAGCCACGAGCTTGGCGATGGACTCGACCACGGACAGGTAGGCGCCCGCAAACTGGTCGGCCTCCATCAGATAGGGGTTAAAGCCCCATGCCATGGCACTCGCCGTGGTGGTCTCGCCGTCCACGGGGAACTTGGCGACCATGGCAGAGCTCGGGGTGAGCTGCGTCTTGCCGCCAAAGGGCATGAGCACGGTCGCGGCGCCGATGGTGGAGTCGAAGCGCTCGGAAAGGCCCTTGTTGGAAGCGACGTTGAGGTCGGTGACGAGCGAGGTCATGCGCTCGGCGAGCGTGGTGCCGGCCCAGCTGGGCTGCCACACGCTACGGGCGCACACGTGGGCGACCTGGTGTTTGGGTGCGCCGTTGGAGTTGAGGAACTCGCGGGACAGGTCGACGATGGCGACGCCGTTCCAGGCCATGCGCATGCGCGGCTCGGCGGTAACCTCGGCGATAACGGTAGCCTCCAGGTTTTCCTCGGCGGCGTAGCCCATGAACTCCTCGACGTCACCGTCGGCGACGGCGCAAGCCATGCGCTCCTGGGACTCGGAGATAGCGAGCTCGGTGCCGTCCAGGCCGTCGTACTTCTTGGTCACGGTATCAAGGTCGACATACAGGCCGTCGGCAAGCTCGCCCACGGCGACCGAGACACCGCCGGCGCCAAAGTCGTTGCAGCGCTTGATCAGACGGCAGGCATCGCCGCGGCGGAACAGGCGCTGCAGCTTGCGCTCGACCGGGGCGTTGCCCTTCTGGACCTCGGCACCCGAGGTCTCGATGGACTCGGTGTTCTGGGTCTTGGAGGAGCCGGTGGCGCCACCGATGCCATCACGGCCGGTGCGGCCGCCCAGCAGGATGATCTTGTCGGTGGGGGCGGGGCACTCGCGACGAACGTGGTTTGCCGGGGTAGCGCCCACGACGGCGCCAACCTCCATGCGCTTGGCCACGTAACCGGGGTGATAGAGTTCGTTGACCTGACCGGTGGCAAGGCCTATCTGGTTGCCGTAGCTGGAGTAGCCGGCGGCGGCAGTGGTCACGAGCTTGCGCTGCGGCAGCTTGCCCTCGAGCGTCTCGGAAACCGGGACGGTGGGGTCGCCGGCGCCGGTGACACGCATGGCCTGGTACACATAGCTGCGGCCCGAGAGCGGGTCACGGATAGCGCCGCCCACGCAGGTGGCGGCACCGCCGAAGGGCTCGATCTCGGTCGGGTGGTTGTGGGTCTCGTTCTTAAAGAGGAATAGCCAGTCCTGGTCCTCGCCATCGACATCGACCTTCACCTTGACGGTGCAGGCGTTGATCTCCTCGGACTCATCGACATCGGTCATGACGCCGGTCTTCTTAAGGTACTTGGCACCGATGGTGCCCATGTCCATGAGGCAGACGGGCTTGGCGTCGCGGCCGAGTTCGTGGCGCATCTCCATGTAGCGGTCGAAGGCTTGCTGCACCACGGCGTCGTCGATCGTCACGTCGTCCAGGACGGTGCCGAAGGTGGTGTGGCGGCAGTGGTCGGACCAGTAGGTGTCGATCACGCGGATCTCGGTGATGGTGGGGTCGCGGTCCTCATCGCGGAAGTACTGCTGGCAGAAGGCGATGTCTGCCTCGTCCATGGCAAGGCCGCGATCGGCGATAAAGGCGGCAAGGCCGGCCTCGTCGAGTTCGCGGAAGCCGTCGAGCACCTCGACGGGTTGGGGCTCGGGGGTCTCCATGTACAGCGTCTCGGGCAGGTCGAGCGAGGCGATGCGCGCCTCGACGGGGTTCACCACGTAGTGCTTGATGGCATCGATGGCGGCCTCGTCCAGAGCGCCCGAGATCATATAGACCTTGGCGGAGCGCACGGCGGGGCGCTCGCCCTGGCTGATGAGCTGCACGCACTCGCTGGCGGAGTCGGCGCGCTGGTCAAACTGGCCAGGCAGGAATTCGACGGCAAAGACAGCACCATCGCTTGCGGGGAGCTCGTCATAGGTCACATCGACCTGGGGCTCGCTAAAGACGGTCGGCACGCAGGAGCGGAAGAGCTCCTCGTCGATGCCCTCGACGTCGTAGCGGTTGATGATCCTCAGGGCCTCGATGCCCTTAATGCCGAGAATCTCGGTCAGCTCGCCCTTGAGCTGCTGAGCCTCGACGTCGAACCCGGGTTTCTTCTCCACGTAGATACGAGAGACCATTGGTTCCTGCCTTCCTGATCGGTTGGGCGTACGGTACGGTATGCGGCAGCGGTCGGTTTACGGGACAAGCCTCGCGGTCGCCTTGAGCCACATGTTTGTAAACGTCACTATGATACGACAGCTCGCGGCGCGTAGAGGACGGCGAGGGTGCTACAGTGAAGCGCAAACAAGAGAAAGGCATCACATGGCATTCGTTTCGCTCGCCATCATTGCGCTCGTGGCCTTTGCGAGCCCCTTTATCGCCTCGGCGATTCCCGGAAAGCCCGTTCCCGAGACGGTCTTTTTGCTTGTGTTCGGCGCGGTGCTGGGGCCGCACATGCTCGGTATCATTCATGTGGATGCCGAGGTCTCGCTCGTGTCCGAGCTCGGCTTGGCCTTTTTGTTCCTGCTCGCCGGCTTCGAGATCGATCCCAAGAACATTACGGGCGTCGAGGGACGCTACGGCATGGCGACATGGGTCGTCACGTTTGGCATTGCCTGGCTTGCCGTGCGCTTCACGCCGTGGTTCTCGGTCAGCCATTTTGACGGTATCGCCGTAACGCTCGCGCTCACTTCGACGGCGCTCGGCACGCTCGTGCCCATCATGCGCGAGCGCTCGCTCACCGGCACGCGCGTGGGCGATTCGATTCTCGCATACGGTACCTGGGGCGAGCTTGGCCCCGTGCTCGCTATGTCGGTACTGCTCTCTGCGCGAACCGGTATTCAGACGCTCGTGATCTTGGGTCTGTTTGCGGTGGTGTGCGTTTTGCTGGCCGTGGTTCCGAGCCGCTCCAAGCGCGTCGGCAGCCGCTTCTTTGCGTTTGTCGAGGAGCGCGCCGACACTACATCTCAGACGTTCGTGCGCCTGACGGTGCTCATCCTGGTCACGCTCGTGGCGTTCTCCGCCATCTTTGACCTCGACATCGTGTTGGGCTCCTTTGCCGCCGGCTTTGTCCTGCGCTATATCATCCCCGAGGGCAACCATACACTCGAGACCAAGCTCGATGGCCTGGCTTACGGCTTTCTGATTCCGGTGTTCTTTACCGTATCGGGCGCAAAGATCGACCTGACCGCTGTGGCGTCGCGCCCTGGGCTGCTCGTGGGCTTTATCGTGGCGCTGCTTATCATCCGCGCCGTGCCCATTCTTATTTCTATGAGCATTTGTCCTGCGACGCGCGATGTGTCGGCGTATGGTCGCATTACCGTGGCACTCTACTGCACCACGGCGCTGCCGATCATCGTTGCCGTGACGAGCGTTGCCGTCAACGCGGGGGCGCTTTCGCAAGACATTGCCTCGGTCATGGTTGCCGCCGGTGCCATCACGGTGTTCTTGATGCCGCTGCTCGCCCAGCTCTTCTACCGCGTGGTCGATGCCGCGCCGGTTGCCGCCGTGGCAGAAGTTGCCGAGCATCCTTCCGACGCGCTCGATATTCTGCGCGCCCATCACGACCTGGCGAGCCTGCTCGCGCGCGAGCACGAGCTGTTGACCTCGCACGGTCATGGTCGCGTATTCGAGGGCCTGCCTACGCTCGATACGATTGCCGAGCGTCTTTCCGCCGAGGCGGCGAGCGGCCACATCGATGCCCGCATCGTGGACGCGGCGCACCTGCTTGCCGATAAGACTTACGGCGACGAGATCGACCCCGGCAAGCTCACCCCGCGCGAGCGCCGTCGCCTGGAGCGCGCCAAGCTCGCCGTGCGCGAATACCGTCGCCGCATGCTGGAACTCTATGCGCGCGATGAAGCCCAGGACGACGACGGCAAGTAGTCGATACTCTCTCGGGGAAGCCGCGTCCCGCTTTGAAGGCTCGGAACGGGACGTGGTTTCCGAAACGGGGGCCGTTGGGAAACTGTGTCCCGGAATGGGCGCTCAGAGTGGGATGCAGTTTCCGCGAGAGACCCGTTGCGGAAACGGTATCCCAGAATCGGCGTTCAAAACGGGGCGCAGTTTCCGCAAGGAGGTCCTGGGGAAAACCGTGCCCCGTTCTGATCCGAAATACTGGGACATAGTTTCCCTTTCATAACAGAAGAAGGCGCGCTGCCTGCAGTTGATGCAGACGGCGCGCCTTCTTTGTTGGACTATGTTGAGGCTGGGAGCTGAGGCTTGTGGTCCCTTAAGAGCGGGCGGCTCCGTCGACGGGGAGCACGGCGCCCGTGACGTAGGAGGACATGTCGCTCGCCAGGAAAACAAAGGCGTTGGCGACATCCTCGGGCTCGCCCATGCGACCCAGCGGAATGGTGGCGACGATGGGCTTAATAACCTCTTCGGGCAGGTTGGCGACCATATCGGTTTTGGTTACGCCGGGTGCAACGGCATTGACGCGAATGCCCACGGGGGCGAGCTCGCGCGAGAGCGACTGGACCATGCCGTTGACGGCGAACTTGGACGTGGGGTAGCCAACGCCGGAGGGCTGACCGTACTTAGCGACCATCGAGCTCGTGGTGGTGATGGTGCCGCCGTGGCCGACCTCGGTCATGATCTTGGCGGCAGCCTGGTGGCCATTAAAGACGGCGACGACGTTGAGGTCCATAACCTTAGCGAACTCCTCGGCCGTGTAGTCCAAAAGGGGTGAGCGCTGGGAGATGCCGGCATTGTTGACGACCGTGTCCAAGCCGCCCATGTCGGATGCAGCCTGGGTAAAGGCCTCGGTCACGGCTTCGAGTGAGGTGAGGTCGCAGGAGCGGCCCCAGACCTTGGCGTCGGGATAGGCGGCTGTCAGCTTCTCAACGGCCGCATCGGCGGTCTCTTGACGCGAGCCAAAGACAGTGACGGAGGCGCCCTCCTCGATAAAACGGCAGGCGATGGCATAGCCGATACCGCGCGTGCCTCCGGTGATGATTGCTTTCTTGCCCTCGAGCAACATGGTATTTCCTCTCATCGCGGGCGGACATTCGCAGCACAGCGTAGCCGTAACCGGAATCGGCCGTGTTTGCATATCGGTGAACGGTAGCCCGCGTTACCGATGAGCGGCTCGCGCAAATGTGCCCTGTCGTTGTGCTTAGGGCAGGAGACAAAAAGGCTCCCATCCCACATCGGACGGGAGCCCTTCGAGCAAATGCGTTGTGGGGTGTAAACCGAACTAGTTGGCCATGACGCCTTCGGTCCAGGCCTCAACGTCCTCGATGCGCAGGACGTTGGCGACCTCGGCTACGCAGTCGACGCCGGCAAGCTCGGCGGTGGCAGCCTGGACGTCCTTCTCGAGCGCGCGGTGCGTCAGGAAGATGACCGAGCAAGTATCGCTGGCGCCCGACTTGCCGTCCTCGACCTGGTTGATGAGCGAGATCGAGATGTTGTGCTTGGCAAAGATGTCGACCGTCTCGGACAGGGCACCCACGCGGTCGGCGACCTTCAGGCGCACATAGTACTTAGTCTGGAGCTCGTCCATGGGCTTAAAGGCGAGGTTGTGACCATAGGGCTCAATCTCGGGCAGCGGAGCCACGCCGCGGCTGATCTGCTCGGAGAGCGACAGGATATCGCCCACGACGGCGCTCGCGGTGGGGAAGGAGCCTGCGCCGGCACCGTAGAACATGGTTTCGCCCACGGCGTCACCCACCACGTAGACGGCGTTCATGGCGCCGTTGACCTTGGCGAGCATATGGTCTGCCGGGATGAGCGTGGGATGCACGCGGACGTCGACGCCGGCGTCGGTGTTGCGTGCGATCCCCAGCAGCTTGATGGTGTAGCCGAGCTCGCGGGCCTGGGCAATGTCCTCGGCGCCGATGGTACGGATACCCTGCTGGTAGACATCGTCGGTGGTCACGCGGGTGCCAAAGCCGATGGAAGCGAGGATTGCCGTCTTGCTGGCGGCGTCGAAGCCGTCGACGTCGGCGGACGGGTCGGCCTCGGCATAGCCCTTTGCCTGGGCGTCGGCGAGCACGTCAGCGTAATCGGCGCCCTCGGCGTCCATGCGCGACAGGATGTAGTTGGTGGTGCCGTTGAGAATGCCAGCGATGGTCAGGATCTTGTTGCCCACCAGGTCGTGCTCGAGCGTGCTGACAATGGGGATGCCACCGCCGCAGCTGGCCTCGCACTTAATCTGCACGCCGCACGCGCGTGCCTTCTCGGCAAGCGTCTCGACGTGACGGCCCAGTAGGGCCTTGTTGGCAGAGACGACGTGCTTGCCGTGCTCAAAGGCAGTGGTGAAGATCTCGGTTGCGGGATGCTCACCGCCGATCAGCTCGACGACGATGTCGACGGCGGGGTCGCTGACGACATCGTGCCAGTCACTCGTAAAGGCCTCGCGCTCAATGCCTGCCGCCTCGGCCTGCTCCCAAGCAAGCGCGCAGGCGCGGGTCAGCTTAAGGTCGATGCCGTAGGCTGCCAGGTACTCATCGTGGTGGCTGTTGATCAGACGGGCCACGCCGCCGCCGACGGTTCCCAGACCGATCAGACCGACGTTCACGGTGCGCAGGGGTTCGCTCATAGATAGCTCCTTCGTGCATCTTATGGATGGATTAACCGCTTAAAGGTTGAGTGCATTCTAGCGTGAACCGAGGGCGCGTGCTCGCCAGGCAACAGGAGTCGCACAAAACGGCACCCCCGAAACGCTGCGGAAACATTGGAAACATGCTCGCTACAAACGGAACTCCGTAACAAACTGTCAACGTTTGCGCCATAAGGTTTGCTTTACCGATCCCTCCATGGGGGGCAGCGCCGCGAAGTTCTTGGCCGAGAAGTATGCAGACGCCAAGATCGCCTTGTTCTACAACTCCGGCGATACGTATGGCTCGGGCGTTGCCGACGCCTTTGCCGAGCAGGCCAAGGCGTCCAAGCTCGACATCGTCGATACCGAGACCTTTAAGGGCGACTCTTCCACGAGCTTTACCAACCAGCTCACCAAGGCCATGCGCAAGATCAAGATCGAGGGCCTGACAGGCGAGCTGACGTGGAATGACGAGGGCCAGGTCGAAAAGCCCGCCACAGCCTATGTGATTCAGGACGGCAAGTACATCGCCGCCTAAGTGCGCATAAAGCGCGACCGGTGAGGCCGTTTTATTCAGGGCAGGGACGCCTGTAACAGAACGGAAACATTACTTTTACACAATAAAGTGGCATTACTGCATAAAGTAATAGAAATACGCAGAATCATGGATAAATGAACAAATCCAAAGAAAAGTTGAAATAATCGCCACTTTCCTTAACTAAAGCGTCTAGTATTTTGCGAACGCCGAACACGGCGAAGGATGGCCTGTCGGGTAACCGAAACCCGACGAGATTTGAGAGGAGAGCCGCATGTCGAGCCTCACCGGTAAGTCATTGAACCCTGTTATGAATCGCAGGAGCGTTATCGCGAGCGCAGCAGGTCTGGGGGCGATGTCTATTCTAGCTGGTTGCTCCTCCAACGGCGGCGACAGCGGTTCCGCTTCGAGCGACGCTTCGTTTAAGATCGGTACCATCGGCCCGCTGACCGGCGCCAACGCGTCCTACGGCAAGTCCGTTACCCAGGGTGTCGAGCTTGGCTGCAAGGATTTCTCGACCAAGGAGCTGCCGCTTGCCAGCAAGGCCGAGGATGACCAGGCCGACGGCGAGAAGGCCGTCAACGCCTTCAACACCCTGCTCGACTGGGGCATGCAGGCCCTCGTCGGCCCGACCACCACGGGTGCGTCGGTTGCCGTTGCCGCAGAGTGTGGTAACGACCCCAAGACGTTCATGATCACCCCGTCCGCGTCCTCCGAGGACGTCACCGACGGCAAGGATTGCGTCTTCCAGGTTTGCTTCACCGACCCCAACCAGGGCGTCAACGCTGCCAAGTTCCTGGCGCAGAAGTATGAGGACGAGAAGTTCGTGCTGTTCTATAACTCCGGCGACGCCTATTCTTCGGGCATCGCAGATTCCTTTAAGGCCCAGGCAGCTGAGTCCAAGCTCGAGATTGTTGACGAGGAGACCTTTAAGGACGACTCCGCCACGAGCTTTACCAACCAGCTGACCAAGGCCAAGCAGGCCGGCGCCACCATGATCTTTGCGCCGATCTACTACACGCCGGCGTCCGTCCTGCTCAAGAACGCCAAGGACATGGGCTACGACGTCAAGATGATGGGCTGCGACGGCATGGACGGCATCCTGGGCGTTGAGGGCTTCGATACCTCTCTTGCTGAGGGTCTGCTGCTCATGACCCCGTTCTCCGCCGACGACGAGAAGAACGCCGACTTCGTTAACGCTTACAAGGATAAGTACGGCGATACCCCCGACCAGTTTGCCGCCGACGCCTACGACGGCGTGCACGCGGTGGCTGAGGCTCTCAAGGAGGCCGGTCTTGGTGTCGACGCCGATCCGACCGAGGTCGCCGAGAAGCTGTCCAAGGCTATGCTCAAGATTACCGTTGACGGTCTGACCGGCAAGCTCACCTGGAACGATAAGGGCCAGGTCCAGAAGGAGCCCACGGCGTACGTCATCACCGATGGCAAGTACGTACAGGCCTAATTGGCCGCCTTACATAGAGCGGTTTTGATCCCAAGCAGGGGAGGTTTTGGCCTTCCCTGCTTGCTTGGTATCTAGGGACAGTGTAACGTCCCTGTTTCATACATTAACTGGAAACCTATTCGAAAGGGGGATGTGGAACATGACGGTCTTTATCCAATACCTGGTCAACGGCCTGTCCATGGGCAGCGTCTACGCCATCATCGCGTTGGGCTACACCATGGTCTACGGTATCGCCAAGATGCTCAACTTCGCTCACGGCGACGTCATCATGGTCGGCGCCTATGTTTCGTTCTGCGCCACGTCGTATCTCGGCCTCCCGGGCTGGGCATCTGTAATTCTCTCTTGTGTGGTCTGCACCGTTCTCGGTGTTCTCATCGAGGGTCTGGCATACAAGCCGCTGCGCCAAGCAGGCCCACTGGCCGTTCTGATCACGGCTATCGGCGTGTCTTACTTCCTGCAGAACGCCGCGCAGCTTCTATGGGGCGCCACGCCCAAGAACTTCACTTCGCTCGTCACCTTCCAGGTGCCGGAGTTCTTGGCCAAGTTCAACGTAAGCGCCGTCTCGCTCGTCACCATCGTCGCCTGCCTGGTTATCATGGCCGGCCTGATGTTCTTTACAGGTAAGACCAAGATGGGCAAAGCCATGCGCGCCGTGTCCGAGGACAAGGCCGCCGCTCAGCTCATGGGCATCAACGTCAACCGCACCATCTCGATGACGTTCGCCATCGGCTCTGCCCTTGCCGCCATCGCCGGTGTGCTCCTGTGCTCCTACTCGCCGGTGCTGCAGCCCACGACGGGTGCCATGCCTGGCATCAAAGCCTTCGACGCCGCCGTCTTCGGTGGCATCGGCTCCATCCCCGGCGCCTTTGTCGGTGGCATTCTCATCGGCATCATCGAGGCGATGGCACAGGCTTACATTTCCACGAGCCTTGCCAACTCCATCGTCTTTGGTGTTTTGATCATCGTCCTGCTCGTCAAGCCTGCCGGCCTCTTGGGCAAGTACGTCCCCGAGAAGGTGTAGGTGAGCGTTATGAAGTTTCTTAAAGATAAGCAGACGCGTCACGACTTTGTTACGTACGCCATGTGCATCGTGGCCTTCGCCATCGTGTTCTTTATGCAGTCGAACCACATGATTCCGCGCATGATCGCCGGTCAGTTGGTTCCTATTACGGCCTACATCGTCATGGCCATTTCCCTCAACCTTGTCGTCGGCATCGCGGGCGACCTGTCGCTGGGCCATGCGGGCTTTATGAGTGTCGGTGCCTACACGGGCATCGTCACCGCGGTCGCCCTCGAGAGCGCCGTTCCCTCCGATCCTGTGCGCCTTATCATCAGCATCGTGGTCGGCGCCATCGCTGCCGCCATCCTGGGCTTCTTGATCGGTATCCCGGTCCTGCGCCTGAGCGGCGACTATCTGGCCATCGTGACCCTGGCTTTTGGCGAGATCATCAAAGAGATCGTCACCTGCCTTATTGTGGGCGTCGACTCCCGCGGCCTGCACGTGATCTTTAACATCACGGGCAACTCTACGATCGACGACCTGCATCTGCTCGAGGACGGCACCGCCATCATCAAGGGCGCGCAGGGCGCATCGGGCGTGTCGACGTACTCGACCTTCCTCGCCGGTGCCATCCTGGTCATGGTCGCACTCGTGATCGTGCTCAACCTGGTTCGCAGCCGTACCGGCCGTGCCATTATGGCCGTGCGCGATAACAAGATTGCAGCCGAGTCCGTAGGCATCTCCGTCACCGAGTACCGCATGATTGCCTTCGTGGTTTCCGCTGCCCTCGCCGGTGCTGCCGGAGCTCTCTTCGGCGGTAACTTCTCGCAGCTCTCCGCCACCAAGTTCGACTTCAACACGTCCATCCTCATCCTGGTGTTCGTGGTCCTGGGCGGTCTGGGCAATATGCGCGGCTCCGTCATCGCGGCGGCGTTGCTCACGGTGCTCCCCGAGCTGCTCCGTCAGTTCTCGGACTACCGCATGCTCATCTACGCCATCGTGCTGATCCTGGTCATGATCTTTACCAACAACCCACAGCTCAAGGCGTTCTTCGGTCGCGTCAAGGACCGCTTTGCTTCCAAGAAGGAGGTGGCAGCCGATGCCCAGTAAGTTTGAGTTCAACAAGGGCAAGATGGTCCCGTATCCTTCTGGTGCCATCGTTCCCGACCGCGACCTGGGCGAGCGCCCGGCACTCGAGTGCATCCACCTGGGCATTGAGTTCGGTGGCCTTAAGGCAGTCGACGACTTTAGCCTAACTATCGGCAAGACCGAGATCGCCGGTCTCATCGGCCCCAACGGTGCCGGTAAGACCACGGTCTTCAACCTGCTCACCAAGGTGTATCAGCCCACGCACGGCACCATCCTGCTCGACGGCGAGGACACCTCTGGCAAGTCGGTCTATCAGGTCAACCGTATGGGCATCGCCCGTACCTTCCAGAACATTCGCCTGTTCAACACCATGACGGTGGAGGATAACGTTAAGGTCGGCCTGCACAACCAGGAGCGCTACTCCGGCTTTGAGGGCGTGCTGCGCCTGCCGACGTATTGGAAGCACGAGAAGGCCGCGCACGAGCGCGCCATGGAGCTGCTGTCCATCTTTGATATGAAGCATCTGGCAAACGAGCAGGCCGGATCGCTGCCTTACGGCGCTCAGCGTCGTCTGGAGATCGTCCGCGCGCTTGCCACCAACCCCAAGCTACTGCTGCTCGACGAGCCTGCCGCCGGCATGAACCCGTCCGAGACCGCGGAGCTCATGGAGAACATCGTTAAGATTCGCGACACCTTTGGTATCGCCATTATGCTTATCGAGCACGACATGTCGCTCGTTATGAACATCTGCGAGGGCATCTGCGTGCTCAACTTTGGTAAGGTCATCGCCAAGGGCACGGCCGAAGAAATCCAGAACAACGACGCCGTTATCGAAGCATATCTGGGCAAGCAGGATAAGGGGGAGAACTAAATGGCAGAGCCGATGCTTTCCGTCTACAACATCAACGTCTGGTACGGCGCCATCCACGCCATCAAGGACATCTCCTTTAACGTCAACGAGGGTGAGATCGTGGCCTTGATCGGTGCCAACGGCGCCGGTAAGTCCACGACGCTTAAAACCGTCTCGGGCCTGCTGCGCTCCAAGACCGGCTCCATCAAGTTTATGGGCGAGGACATTACCCATACGCCTGCCGACAAGCTGGTGGGCAAGGGCTTGGCTCAGGTCCCTGAGGGCCGTCGCGCCTTTTTGCAGATGACGGTCGAGGAGAACCTGGAGATGGGTGCCTATACACAGCCCAAGTCCACGGTGGCTCCGGGCCTGGAGCGCGTCTACGAGCAGTTCCCGCGCCTGAAGGAACGTCGTCGCCAGGTCGCCGGCACCCTTTCAGGCGGCGAGCAGCAGATGCTCGTTATGGGGCGCGCCCTTATGAGTAACCCCAAACTGCTTATGCTCGACGAACCTTCCATGGGTCTGGCACCGATTCTGATCGAACAGATCTTCCAGATTGTTGAGGACCTGCACAAGGCCGGCACCACGGTGCTTCTGGTCGAGCAAAACGCGCAGATGGCGCTTTCCATCGCCACACGCGGTTACGTGCTCGAGACCGGCAAGATCACCATGACCGGCACCGGCCAAGAGCTGCTGCACGACGACAACGTCCGCAAAGCCTACCTCGGAGGCTAACCCACCTAACAAAAGGGGCGCTGACTATCTCAGTCAGCGCCCCTTTTTAAGTTGCGGTGAAATAGGGACTGAATACGGGCTCCAGAGGCCAAAAGAGTCCCTATTCCACCGCAACTTCATGGGGATGTGTGACAATGCCCGTCGGAAAACATCTGCTGTCTTTGGGGGCCTATCTATGCTGTACGAATTTTGTGCCGAGAACTTTGAGCGAGTGCCGGCGGCCATCGAGGCCGGTGCGGGGCGCATTGAGCTGTGCGACAACCTCGCCGTCGGTGGCACCACGCCTTCTGCCGGCGTTATTAACGCTACAGTCAGCTATGCTCACGAGCATGACGTGCGAGTGATGTGCATGATTCGTCCGCGTGGTGGCGACTTTCATTACAACCAGGACGAGCTACGCATGATGGAGATGGACCTGGGCCTTGCTGTGAGCGCCGGCGTTGACGGCCTGGTCTTTGGCTGCTGCAAGCCCTGTGCCAGCGGCTGGGCGCTCGACGAGCTCACCCTCGGCGCCCTCGTTATGGCTACGGGCTGCGCGACCGAGGAGTGCAAGCGCGAGTCCCTTGACATCACCTTCCACATGGCATTTGACCAGCTCTCGCCTGAGGCTCAGCTCGACGCCATTGATACGCTCGCTGACTGCGGCGTTACGCGCATCCTCACGCATGGCGGTGCGGCCGGTACGTCGATCGAGGACAACTTCGAAAAGCTGGCTCGTTTAATCGAGTATGCGGGCGATCGTTTGACCATCCTTCCCGGCGGCGGCATCACTACGGCAAATCGCGATGCGGTCGCGGCGGCGCTAGGCGTCTCCGAGCTCCATGGCACCAAGATCGTGCCGCTGGAGGTATAACCCGTGGCGCTGGTATTTGACGTTCAACAGGCGAGCGGCAAGCCCGACGATAATCGTCGCCCTGGCACCGCGTGCCCTTTTTGCGACACGGAGGGGCTCGCCAACATCATCCAGCGCGATGGTGACTGCATCTGGCTCGAGAATAAGTTCAAGACCTTGCGGGCCACCCGTCAGACCGTATTGATCGAGTCGGCCAATCACGACGCCGACCTGGTGACCTATGAACCGGATGAGCTGCATCATGTGATGAGGTTTGCCCTGGGCTGTTGGCAGCAGATGATCGATTCTCAACAGTACCGCAGTGTGCTCATGTACAAGAACAAAGGCCCGCTTTCGGGCGGCAGCCTCGTCCATCCGCATATGCAGATTGTGGGTCTGGAGCGGGAGGACGGTTATGCAGCACTAGCCCCCGCCAACTTCGAAGGCATCGATGTTTGGCGACACGGGAGGGTCGCGGTCAACATCTCAACCGAGCCGATCATGGGATTCTTTGAGGTCAACGTCTCGGCTCCACAGGGAATCGCCGCCAGCGACGACGCCCGCGACCAAGCCGAAGCGGACCTGTTTGCCGATGCGATTCAGGTGGCCCTGCGCTATATCCTGAACGAGCACCACGGTGGTCGCGCGGAGTCATACAACTTGTTCTTCTATCACCTGGGCGGTCGGACCATTGCCAAGGCGCTGCCACGTTGGGTGGTATCGCCCTACTTTGTGGGCTATCGTCTGGCCCAGGTCAATGCTGAGACCACACTCGATACCGATGCTGAGCGCCTACGCGCGCATCTGGAAACGCTCGCGTAGCAAGGCGAGCGCCTGCGAAAAGTGTGCTGCCTAGCGTGCCATCGCGTCGCGGCCGGCCTTGACCCGCTTGCGCTGTTTGGCGCGCTCTTCGCCGGTTAGGCGCTCAAAGAGATGCCCGATAATCGAGGCCAGCACCTGCTGAAACAGCGTTCCGCACATGACGGGGAACACGACTTCGCCCGGAAAGTACTGCGTGGCGATGACGGCGCCCGAAGAGATGTTACGCATGCCGCAGGTAAAGCACATGGTGGTCGTCTCGCTATACGGCAGATGCAGCGCACGGGCGACCAGAAAACCGACGACAAAGCCGCTGATGGCGAAGACCAAAATAAAGAGGGCGACTTCCAGGCGCACCGTGTTCATGTGCAGCACGTACTCGCTCATGGCGGTGGAGTTGGACGCGATGACCCCCATCATCATGAACTTGCAGGCGGGCGAAAGCGCGGGGGAGAGTTTCTCATGACCCCAGCCGCGCGTGAGTTCGTTAATGACGATACCGAGCACGGCGGGTATGGCGATCATGAAGGCCATATTCTGCATCATGCTCGGCACGTCGATCGAGACGGTGGCGCCCAGCAGGAGCTTGAGCGTAAGAGGAATCGTCACAGGCGAGATAACCGAGGACGTCAGGATAATGGTAAGCGCGAGCGGGCCGTTGCCGCCGAACATGCTAATCCACATAAAGGCAGTGACCGCCACGGGTACGCTGTACTCGAGCACGATGCCGCAGACAAGGTTGGGGTTGGAACCAAAGAACAGCGACCCCATGGCATAGGCTGCTACTGGAATGAGCACCGCGGAGACGAGCAGCGCCAAAATCAGGTGCAGCGGACGGCGGAACACCTCAGCCACCTGGTGGAAGGTATTGCTGAGCGCACCCTGAAACGTCATAAAGGCAAACAAGGTGGGAACGATGGGCTTGAGTAAGCCGATCTGCTGGGGAAAGAGCACGCCGAGCGCCACGCAAATCGGAACGATGACCTGCATGTGCCCCGCGAGAAACTTGCCCAGTCCAACCCATTGCTTCATATGCGCTTGTGACTCCCTTTGCTCGTGAATCCGTTTTGAATGGATATGCTAGACGCTCGCATGCGTCCGTGCGTCAGAAACGCTCGAATATTTCGAGGCGATTACCGGTATCGTTTACCGAAACCACGGCGTGCTGCGAGGTTCTGCGTCCGTGCTGCACGGTATAATAAATCCGTTCAACAGATCTGCCTGCCGAAGCGGGCATACACAGAGGACTCATCGCTATGAACCGTGAGAGGTATCGCGGCGACCTGCCCCTATCAGGGGTGGGTGCCTATGTCATCGCTTAAGACGACGCATCGCTGGGCGGTCGCTCAGCAAAACCCCGAGCTCGAAAAGGAGCTTTCGGCTGGTCTGGGCATTCCCGGGCTGGTGGCGCGCATTATGGTCGCGCACGGCATTGGCTCCATCAAAGAGGGCCAATTGTTTTTGACGCCTTCGCTCGATCGCGACTGGGCCGACCCACTCATTATCCCGGGCATATCGGTCGTTGCCGACCGCGTCGAGCGTGCTATTCGCAACCACGAGCACATTGCGGTCTTTGGCGATTTTGACGTTGACGGCATTACGTCGACCTGCCTGTTGACCGAGGCGCTGCGCACGTTTGGCGCCGATGTCACGCCGTTTATTCCGCATCGCTTTGATGAGGGCTACGGTCTTTCGCGCGCGGCACTCGACCGCGTTAACGAGCTCGCTCGCCCCCAGCTGATCGTGACCGTCGATAACGGCATTGCCGCCAAGGAAGAGGTTTCCTATCTGGAGAGCCTGGGGATCGATTTGGTGGTCACGGACCATCACGAGCCCTCCGACCAGGTGCCGCAGGGTGTGCCCCTGACCGACCCCAAGCTCGAAGACGAGGGCCCCTCGCGCGAGCTTGCCGGTGCTGGTGTGGCGCTCAAGCTGGTGCAAGTCCTGGGTGAGCGCCTGGGCAAGCCGTCGTATTGGCGTTCGCTAATCGAGGTCGCGGCGCTGGGCACCGTGTCCGACATGATGCCGCTCACGCCCGAGAACCGCGCGCTGGTTGCCGAGGGCATCCAGCAGATGCGCGTGACGGCCCGCCCCGGCTATATCGCGCTTGCCTCGCTCGCCAAGGCGGACCTTTCGAGCATTACGGCGGATGGCCTGTCATTCTCGCTCATTCCCCGCTTAAACGCTGCCGGTCGCATGGCCGATCCCAAGCTGGCGCTCGACCTGCTGCTTGCCCACGATCCCATCGAAGCAAGCGCGCTGGCGGCTGAGCTCGAGGAAATCAACCGCCAGCGCCGTGAGATCGAGGCGGAGCTCACGCGCGATGCTATGGCAAAGGTCGAGGAGACCTATGACGGCGGACGCGCGATCGTCGTGGGCGGTGAAGGCTGGCACGAGGGTGTCAAGGGCATCGTGGCAAGCCGTCTGACCAACCGCTATCACGTGCCGGCACTGCTGTTCTCGATCGAGGACGGTATCGCGCGCGGCTCTGGTCGCTCGGTGGGCAAAGTTAACCTGTTTGACGCCGTCGAGCGCTGTTCCGACCTGCTGATTCGTCGCGGCGGACATGCCGGTGCGGTGGGAGTGACCATCGAGGCATCCAAGCTCGATGAATTCCGTCGTCGCCTTTCCGCCGTGCTATCGGAGATTCCCGTCGAGGACTTTGAAGACATCGACGAGGTTGCCGCTACGGTCGACCTTTCCGAGCTGAATATTGAGACCATCGAGCAGATTTCCCGTCTTGAGCCGTTTGGCCAGGGCAACAAGGTGCCGCTGCTGGCCGCCGAGGGCGTGACGATGTGCGATCGCGCCGTGGTGGGCAAAACCGGCGAGCACATGCGCTTTGTGGCGACCGATGGCGCCGCGAGTGTGCCGGCCATTATGTTCCGCGTGCCGCAAATCGATAAGCTCATCAACTGCGATAGCGCTGTCGACTTGGTGTTCGAGGCCGTTGCCGAGCATTGGCAGGGGCGTGTGAAGCCCAAGCTCATGATCAAGGATGTTCTGGTCCGCGATACCACGCTGCCCAGCGTCGACGATCCGGCATGCGAGCTTCGTCGTGGCGTGCAGCCGGCGGATTCCGGCCTGCGCCTGGAGTCGCGTAAGCGCGAGACGCTCGCCCAGCTTTCCTATACCGAGCTCACGCGCTCGCTTATCCATAGCTTTATCGGCTCGAACCAGCCGCACCGCGCGCAGATCGAGGCGCTCGATGCCCTGGCCGATCACCAAAGTGTTCTGGCCGTTATGGGAACGGGGCGCGGCAAGTCGCTCATCTTCCATGTGCATGCCGCGCGCGAGGCGGTCCTTCGCGGGCGTGCGAGCATCTTTGTCTATCCGCTGCGTGCGCTCGTTGCCGACCAGGCCTATCACCTCTCGTCGACGATGGCAGCGCTCGGTATTGGCATTGGCGTGCTGACCGGCGAGACCGTGGAGGCCGCACGCGATGACGTGTTCGCCGGTCTAGCTTCGGGCCGCACCGGTATCGTGCTCACGACGCCCGAGTTCCTGTCTATCCACCGTGACCGTTTCGCGCGTTCGGGCCGCATCGGCTTTGTCGTTATCGATGAGGCGCACCACGTCGGCCTTGCCAAGGGCGGCGACCGTAGCGCCTATCTTGACATGCCCGATATCCTCAAAGCCCTGGGCGATCCGGTCGTTATGGCTGCGACGGCCACCGCGACGGCTCCGGTCGTGGCCGAGCTTGCCCGCATGTTGCCGATCACTCGCACGGTGGTCGACGAGACGGTGCGCGAGAACCTGCAGCTCGAGGACGACCGAGATCTTGCGAGCCGCGAGAACCGTTTGGTGTCGATCGTGGCGACGGGGGAGAAGACCGTCATTTACGTCAATTCGCGCGACCAGTCCGTGGCGCTCGCCAAGACGTTGCGCAAGCGTGTGCCCGATTGCGCAACCCATATCGCGTTCTATAACGCGGGACTTGCGCGTTCCGATCGCCGTCGCGTGGAGGAAGCATTCCGAGACGGAAGCCTCAGCTGCATCGTTTCGACCTCCGCCTTTGGCGAGGGTGTCAACCTGCCCGATATCCGCCATGTCGTGCTCTACCACATGCCGTTTGGCGCCATCGAGTTCAACCAGATGAGCGGACGTGCCGGCCGCGATGGCCAGCCCGCCGTGATCCATCTGCTCTATTCGTCGCGCGACGCCCGCATTAACGAGCGCCTGCTCGACTGCTATGCGCCCGAGCGCGACGAGCTCGTCACGCTCTATCGCGCGCTGCAGACCATGTGGCGCTCCAACCGCGGCAAAACCGGGGACGATTCCTTTAGCGCGAGCGATATCGACATCGCGCAGATGTGCCTTGCCATCGATGCTCGCACACCGGTCGACGAGCGTTCGGTGGAAAGCGGCCTGGGAATCTTCGAAGAGCTTGGTTTCTGTCGAGTTTCGGGGTTTGACGACACTCGTCGCATTGCGATGGCCGAAAACCCCGGCCGCGTGCAATTGAGCAGGTCAATTCGCTATTTGGAGGGCTTGCGCTCGCGCATGGAGTTTTCGGCTTTCCGGAGCTGGGCGCTCGATTCGTGCGCTTCTGATATGCTAGCCAAAGTTAACCGCCCGATCGTACCGCGGGCCTAGGGGAAGGGGACCTCGATGGACGCCGCAGCCCGTACCGCCCATGATTCCACCCTCCAGCCGTTTTCGGAGATGGAGCACTATAAGCATGCCGATGAGCTGCCGCCCGAGATTATGGCGGACAGCTACGACAAACTGGAGCGCCTGTGCCTCAAATATATGAATGAGGACGACTTTTCTAAGGTTGAGCAGGCCTACTGCTTTGCCGCCGAGAAGCACTGCAACCAAAAGCGCCGCTCGGGCGAGATGTACATTAACCATCCCGTCGAGGTTGCCATCATTTTGGCCGATCTCAAGATGGACTGCGATGTGGTGTGCGCCGCGCTGCTGCACGATACCGTCGAGGATACTGAGACCTCGCTCGCCGATGTTTCCGGCCTGTTTGGCGATACGGTGGCCGAGCTCGTCGATGGCGTGACCAAGCTCACCAACATCGAAGTCGACAGCATGGACGAGAAGCAGGCGCTCACGCTGCGCAAGATGTTCCTCGCCATGTCCAAGGACATTCGCGTCATCATCGTTAAACTTGCCGACCGTTTGCACAACATGCGTACGCTTGCAGCCCTGCGCGAGGATCGTCGCCTGTTTAAGGCTCGCGAGACCATGGACGTGTACGCGCCCTTGGCCGACCGCCTGGGCATGAGCTCTATTAAGTGGGAGCTCGAGGACCTGTCCTTCTTCTACCTGGAGCCCGATGCCTACCAGCGCATCGCGCGCATGGTGGCTGAGTCGCGCGAGGTCCGCGAGCGCTACCTTACCGAGACCATCAAGACGCTTACCGATGAGCTCAACCGCATTGGTCTGGAGGACTTCCAGATCAACGGCCGTTCCAAGCACTATTGGTCCATCTACCAAAAGATGAAGCGCAAGGGCAAGGAGTTCTCCGAGATTTACGACCTGGTGGCGCTGCGCGTTATTACCCATTCGGTGCGCGATTGCTACTCCACGCTCGGTGCTGTGCATACGCTGTGGCACCCCATGCCTGGTCGCTTTAAAGACTATATCGCCATGCCCAAGGTCAATAACTACCAGTCGCTCCACACGACGGTTATCGGCCCCACGGCCCGTCCGCTCGAGATTCAGATTCGAACCTACGAGATGCATGAGCAGGCCGAGTACGGCATTGCCGCCCACTGGCTGTATAAGAAATCGGGCGGATCGTCTGCTTCTAAGACCAATGATGCTCAACGTTTGGACGACCAGATCAACTGGCTCAAACATTCGCTCGATTGGGCGGCTTCCGACGAGATCACCGATGCCAAGGAATACCTGCACTCGCTGAAGGTCGATCTGTTCGATCAAGAGATCTTTGTCTTCACGCCCAAAGGCGAGGTCATGGCGCTTCGTGCCGGCTCCACGCCGCTCGACTTTGCCTATGCCGTTCACACCGAGGTGGGAAACCACTGCGTCGGCGCCAAAATCAACGGTGCGGTGGCTCCGCTCACGCACGAGATCAAGACGGGCGACCGCGTTGAAATCCTGACTAACAAGAGTTCCAAGCCGTCGCGCGATTGGCTCAAGATCGTTAAGACACCTTCCGCCAAGTCAAAGATCCGCCGCTATTTTGCCGCTGCGACCAAGGACGACGACGCTGCCGCCGGTCGCGATATGCTGGCCAAGGACCTGCGTAAGCGTGGCTATGGCATTTCTACGCCGCGTTCGACGCGTGCGCTCAACGCCGTGGCGGAGCAGTTTAACTTCAAGCAGCTCGAGGACCTGTTTGCCGCCGTCGGCGCCGGCAAGGTTGCCCCGCGCGCTGTGGGCAATAAGGTTGGGCAAATCTTGGACCCCAAGCCTGAGGAACAGCTCACCAAGGCCGAGGCTATCGCCGAGGTCGTGAAGCAGCCTGCCCGCGGCTCCAACCGCAAGCCGCAAAAACGCGGCAAGAGCGCCAGTAACGGCATTATCGTCAAGGGCGAGAGCAACAGCGGCCTACTGGTCCGTCTGGCTCATTGCTGCAACCCCGTGACGGGCGACGACATCGTCGGCTTCATCACGCGCGGTCGTGGCGTTTCGGTGCATCGCGCCAACTGCCCCAACGTCAAGGGTCTTATGGAGCATCCCGAGCGCATGATCGATGTGGAGTGGGACGGTGCTGCCGACACTCTCTTCCAGGTCGAGATCGTGGTCGAGTGCCTGGACCGCATGGGCCTGCTCAAGGATGTCACCATTGCCATTGGCGATGCGGGCGGCAATATCCTTTCTGCCGCCACGTCGACCAACCGCGAGGGTATTGCAACCCTGCGCTTTATGGTCGAGATCTCGGACGCGAGCGGTTTGGATCCGCTGCTGGCTTCCATCAGCAGTGTCGATTCGGTCTACGACGCTCGCCGTCTTATGCCCGGCGAAGGCGGAGCTCAGCTTAAGCGCCGTGTGTAGGTGCGAGAGCCTCTCAGCATCATAGATATTGGTTACGTTCGAGGCATCGTTTGGTGCCTCGAACGTATTTTAGAAGGAGGGTATGCGCATGGGCGATATGACTTTGGACCTGACACCCCGAGGTGCGGCTTCGATTGAGGCATTCGTCAACGGCCCCATTCAGACCAACAGTTACGCCGTGATTTCGAATGACGAGTGCTTAATCGTCGATCCGGCGTGGGAAGGCGAGCGTCTTGTGGAGCATATCCGCACCGCGCGTCCCGAGGTGCGCGTACTCGGCTCTGTCTGCACGCACGGTCATGCCGACCATGTTGGCGGGGTCGCCGGGGTTCGAGCTGTTGTTGGCGACGGCGCGCTATATGAGTTGTGCGCTAAGGACGTGAAGGTACCTCGCGCAAATATCGAGGAGCAGCGCACCATGTGGGGTATCGAGACGCCCGATCCGGGTGAGCCGACGCGTTTGCTTGCCGAGGGCGATACAATCGAGGTGGGCGACGTCTGCCTGCAGGTGATCGAGACGCCGGGGCATACGCCGGGCGGCATCGTCCTGTTCGCCGCGACCGAGCAGGGGAACATCGCCTTTGTGGGCGACACGCTTTTCCCGGGCAGCCACGGTCGTACCGATCTTTCCGGCGGTGACGAGGCGGCGATTATGCGCTCGCTCTCCAAACTTGCCAAGACGCTTCCGCCCGATACCGTTTGCTTGACGGGCCATGGCGATTCGACCACGATGGCGCGCGAGCTTATGCAGAATCCGTTTATGCAGATGTAGGCTCGAAGCCGTCTTTCGAACCACGAAGACCGCTCAATCGTCAAGCTATTTTCCCCAGTGGGCCGATTCTGTGGGGCAAACGGTCAAAATATGTCCAATCGGATGGTATTCGTGAACAAACGAACGTTTATGCGCGGGTATGTCGTGGTAAAATCTCAGGCGTTATCGGAGCAACCTTACAGGAGGTTTCTTTTATGCTCGTCAACGCAGCAGACATGCTCAAGAAGGCTGAGGCCGGCAAGTACGGTCTCGGTGCCTTCAACACCAACAACCTCGAGTGGACCCTGGCTATTCTCCAGGCCGCCGAGGAGGCCAAGTCTCCGCTGATCCTTCAGTGCACCGCTGGTGCCGCTAAGTGGATGGGCGGTTTCAAGGTCTGCGCCGACATGGTCAAGGCTGCCGTCGAGGCCACGGGCGTTACCGTTCCCGTCGCCCTTCACCTCGATCACGGTTCTTACGAGGACTGCTTCAAGTGCATCGAGGCCGGCTTCACGTCCATCATGTATGACGGCTCTCACGAGGAGACCTTCCAGCTTAACCTCGACCGCACCAAGGAGCTCGTTGAGCTTGCCCACTCCAAGGGCATGTCCATCGAGGCCGAGGTCGGCGGCATCGGCGGCACCGAGGACGGTGTGACCTCCAGCGGCGAGCTCGCTGATCCTGCTGAGTGCAAGCAGATCGCTGACCTGGGCGTCGACTTCCTCGCCTGCGGTATTGGCAACATCCACGGCGTGTACCCCGCCGACTGGGCTGGCCTTTCCTTCGAGCGTCTGGGCGAGATCAAGGCCCAGACCGGCGACCTGCCCCTCGTCCTGCACGGTGGCACCGGCATCCCCGAGGATCAGATCAAGAAGGCCATCTCCCTGGGCATCTCCAAGATCAACGTCAACACCGACCTGCAGCTCGTCTTCGCCAAGGGCGTCCGCGAGTACATCGAGGCTGGCAAGGATCAGCAGGGCAAGGGCTTTGACCCCCGCAAGCTCCTCAAGCCTGGTCGCGACAACATCGTTGCCCGCACCAAGGAGCTCATGGAGGAGTTTGGCTCCGTCAACAAGGCGTAAGTAGCGGTTTAACTTTCCCGTCGGAGGCCCCGTTCACCCTACGCTTTTCCCTTGCGCTCACCTGGCTTTGCCAGAAGTCGCGCAATGGGAAAAGCTCCGGGTGAACGGGGCCTCCTTTGTTAACTCGCTGCAGGGTTACGAGGCTGAATTCATTTTTGCTACCGTTCAGCGGCGTTGATGGCTCCTTTGTTGGGGCTTTCTATTTATCTAGCTACAATGGGCTTCGAGAGTTCTAATGACTTGGAGTTTGGTATGGCTGTTATTAATGTGCTGCCTTCGGATGGGAAGGTTATTGACGAGGGTCCTGTTGGTTGCTCTGTTGATGTCTGCTGTGATGATTTTCGCCATCTCGATATTGGGCTACCGCCCGAGATTCTTCGTCTTAAGGATGCGGGGTATTTGACGCAGGCTGTTGCTGCCTGCGATCGCCTTTTGGAGCAGAACCCCGAGCCTTCGCTGGCTGCTTGTGTTCGTGCCGAGCGGTATCGCATGCTCGAGACGCCGCTTCATTTTTCGGTGTCGCGCGATCAGGCTATTGCGATGATTCGCGAGGAGTGGCCAGAGTTTACCGAAGAGCAGTTTGATGACCTGATTAATCGTAAGCGTATTGACTGGCGCTTTATCGATGGCGAACTGTTCGTTCTCGACAACTTCCTCGATTCGCTTCGCGTATATCCCAAAGAGGTTCCCGGCATGCGGCCCGATTCTACGGACGGAGTAGCACTGCGCAACGAGATGCTCAAGGAGATGGAGTCGCAAAACGGATTGGCTCGCGTCATTACGCTTAAAGCGTCCGTGTCTGTCCCCGGCGCTCTGGAAGGGGAGACCGTTTGCGCTTGGCTTCCCGTCGCGGCTGCCTGCCGTCAGCAGTCTCGGGTCGAGATTCTCGACATGACGCCGGAGGGCGCTGTTGCTCCCGCGAATGCTTCGGCGCGTACCGCCTCGTGGTCTTCCTCGAGCGAGCACTTATTTTCGGTGACCTATCGTTATCACATCGATGCTGCTTATTGTGATGTCTACGGTGGCACACTTCCGGTTCACCCGCGTATGGACGCGCCTCTGCCCGAGGATATTTCCGAGGACCGTCCGCACATTGCATTCACGCCGTATCTACAGCAGCTGACAGCCCGTGTCATTGACGGGCTCGAGGATCCGCTCGATCGCGCCCGTGCTATCTATGATTACCTGACGCAGCATATCGACTATCGCTATCAGCCGCCGTACTTGCTTTTGGGATCTATTGCCGATGACTGCGCGCATTCGCTCCGCGGCGATTGCGGCGTTATGGCGCTCACGTTTATCACCATGTGCCGTATCGCGGGCGTGCCTGCCCGTTGGCAGAGCGGCCTGTATGTTGCGCCCGATTCGGTGGGGTCGCACGACTGGGCAGAGTTCTATACGCCGCAGACCGGTTGGCTCAACGCCGACGTGTCATTTGGATCTTCTGCTCGCAGGATGGGGGAGGAGTGGCGCCGCCGTCACTACTTTGGCAATCTCGACCCGTGGCGTATGGTGGCCAACAATCGATTCCAGGCAGAGTTTGAGCCCTCTTTCGACGGCATGCGCGAGGACCCTTACGATAACCAGATGGGTGAGGCTTCGGTCGACGGTCGCGGATGCCGTCGGCGCGAGATGCTCCGCACGGTCGAACTCATCGAAATGCTCGAAGTTCCATTTTCGGACTAATCGGTAGAAAGCTGTGATAAACTAACTCACGCATTGCGTGCCCGAGTGGCGGAATTGGCAGACGCAGTGGACTCAAAATCCACCGTTGGCAACAACGTGCGAGTTCGAGTCTCGCCTCGGGCACCATTCATGCAAGCGAGCGTTCAAGGGGGTTGCGGCCCCCTTTTTCGTGCCGAACTCGCGTGAGCGCGCGAAGCGTTAAGCAAACAGGCCTGTGGCCTGTTTGTAGCGGAGCGTGGCGAGGGCGCCACGCGCCCGAAGCCCGGGGCTTCGCGAAGCGAAGGCCCTTCGAGTCTCGTCTCGAGCACCATACATGCAAGCGAGTGTTCAAGGGGGTCAAGGTCCCTTTTTCGTGTACGTAATGTGATAACGCGCTGTACGTGTTATTATTCGCAAGGCGTTGTTCCCGCAATGCCCTAAAGAGGAACCTGAGGGTTCCCACCTTTTGGCGCCAATGAGTAGCTGACTGGTCATACAACTTAGATTCCCTTCCTCAAATCGAGGAAGTCTATGTGTATGACCTGGTTGCTGAGAAGCGCCGGGTTATTTTTTTATGAATGGAGGTAGGGAAAATAGCTAAGTCTGATGACACCCGCATCAACGACGAGATCATTGCATCTTCGTGTCGTTTGATTGGCGTCGATGGCTCTCAGCTCGGCCTGTTCGCCATCCGCGATGCCCAGCGCGTCGCCGACGATCAGGGTCTCGACCTGGTCGAGATCGCTCCCAACGCGGAGCCGCCGGTCTGCAAGGTCATGGACTACGGTAAGTTCAAGTACCAGCAGGCCATGAAGGCCAAGGCTGCTCGTAAGAACCAGTCCAAGGTCGAGGTCAAGGAAATGAAGTTCCGACCCAAGATCGACGTTGGCGACTACGAGACCAAGAAGGGCCACGTTCTGCGTTTCCTCAAGAAGGGCGCACGCGTTAAGATCACCATCATGTTCCGCGGCCGTGAGATGGCTCACCCGGAGCAGGGCCTTAACGTTCTCGAGCGTCTCGCCGAGGATCTCAAGCCTTACGCTACGGTCGAGTCCAAGCCTAAGATGGAAGGCCGTAACATGCTTATGCTGCTCGCCCCGATTAAGGGCGCCTTCGATGAGGATAAAGCGGCAAGCGATACCAAGTAACTAGTGTTCTGTAACCGATTAAGGAGTATTTCATGCCTAAGATGAAGTCCCACAGCGGCACCAAGAAGCGTTTCCGCAAGACTGGTACCGGCAAGCTTATGCGCGCCAAGGCTTTCAAGAGCCACATCCTGAGCAAGAAGTCCACCAAGCGTAAGCGTGGCTTCCGTCAGGAGACCGAGATCGCCGCTGCCGACCGCAAGGTCATCAAGTCGCGTCTCGCCTAAGTTCGCGTTCCCGTTTTTCGTTTTACCGTCTAGGAGTTGATAGAACATGGCACGTATTAAGCGCGCTGTTGCCGCCAAGAAGAAGCGCCGTACCGTTATGCACCGTGCGAAGGGTTACTACGGTGCCGCTTCGCGTACTTACAAGCATGCTAAAGAGCAGGTCCAGCACTCCCTGCAGTATCAGTATCGTGATCGCCGCAACAAGAAGCGCGAGATCCGTTCTCTCTGGATCACTCGTATCAACGCTGCTGCTCGTCTGAACGACATCTCTTACTCTCAGTTCATGCACGGCCTGAAGGTTGCCGGCATCGAGCTCGACCGCAAGGTCCTGGCTCAGATGGCTTACGAGGACATCGAGTCCTTCAACGAGCTGGCCACCATCGCCAAGAAGGCTCTCGAGGCCTAATTGATTCTCTTGAATCGCTAGGGGAGTGTCGCGCTGTGCGCGGCGCTCCCTCTTTTTATCTAAAGCGCAGGTATATATAGTTGAAAGCGCGGGTAGATAGACACTTACAGGTGACCGATCTTTATATACCTCTTAACCGAAGGGTCATCATCTGATACGTGCGGTCTTACTGCACATGACTTTCTATTACCTATATAGAAAGCGATGGATTGTGTAGGACTTGTGAAGAGTGGAATTGACGTTCCACATGGCTTCGCGGTCTGGCAATATATCTCCTTGCCGCGCGGCCCGGTCGGACCGGATCAGCCGCGGGGCGTGCACCTTGAGAACCGGATACTGCGAGGATGGACACTTACTTCAGTGTCGCATCCGGGCAGACATCGAACCATTTGAAATGGTCTAACTTGGATTTGTTTTTCGCAAGGCCGCCGAGAGGCGGCCCCGAGAAATTCCTTTTCCTATACTAAAACCATATGAATCGAACGGAACCGATCAGCGAATGACTGAGAGGACCGGACGGGCTCGAAGCCCATACATTTTGGACGGAGAGTTCGATCCTGGCTCAGGATGAACGCTGGCGGCGCGCCTAACA
>URIA01000003.1 GCA_900547765.1 uncultured Collinsella sp.
GGCCCGTGGGTTATACCCTAAGAGCAAACCACCCTTTTTAAGGGTGGTTCTGATTTTACGTCACCTTGCTCGCTTATAGTCGTTTTCGCTGACGTTGCCAAAACATTGGCGTCAACAACTAGATGGAAAAGGGGGCGCTGCGGATTGGTTCCGCGGCGCCCCCTTGCGTTAATGTGCTGGTTGATCATTACAGCTCGTAGAGCGTGGTGAACTTGTCCTGCAGGTAGCTGCAGTAGTAGTGGGCGTCGAACGCCATGCCGCAGGCGCCCTTGATGAGCTCCGGCGCGTCCTTGGCGCGGCCCCACTGCCAAATGTGCTCGCCCAGCCACGCGCGGACGGGTGCCAGGTCGCCGCTCGCACAGGCGCCGGTAAGGTCGACGCCGTCGCGGCACATGGCCGGCACAAACATCGCATCGTAGGCGCTGCCCAGCGCATACGTGGGGAAGTAGCCAAACGAGCCGCCGCTCCAGTGCGTATCCTGGAGGCAGCCGCGCGTGTCGTCGGGAACCGGAATGCCCAAGTACTCGTCCATAAAACGGTTCCAAAGCGCGGGGATATCCTTGGCTGTGGCCTCGCCGGCGAACAGCATGCGCTCGATCTCGTAGCGCACCATAATGTGCAGCGGGTAGGTGAGCTCGTCGGCCTCGGTGCGGATCAGCGACGGCTGCGCAATGTTCACGGCGCGATAGAGCGTGTCCTCGTCCACGTTGCCGTAGACCTCGGGCGCGTGACGGCGCAGCACCTCGAGCAGCGGGCCCATAAAGGCGCGGCTGCGGCCCACGGTGTTCTCGAAGAAGCGGCTCTGGCTCTCGTGGATGCCCATGGAGGTACCGCCTTCTAGGCACGTGCGTGCATAAGCGGGGTTCACGCCCAGCTCGTACATGGCGTGGCCGGCCTCGTGGATGATGCTGTAGACGTTGGAGATGCAGTCGTCCTCGTAGATATGCGTGGCGATGCGCGCGTCGCCCACCGAGAAGCCCTCGCTAAACGGATGCTCGGTAAAGGCGAGCGTGGTGTCGTCCAGGTCCAGGCCGACGAGCTTCATAAGGTCGAAGCTCATGGCGCGCTGGGCAGCCTCGGGCACGCGTGCATGCAAAAAGTCGGCAGCGGGCTGCTGGCCGCGCTCACCGATGGCGTGCACGAGCGGCACGACCGTGGCCTTAACCTCGTCGCAGAATGCGTCGAAGCTCTCGGTGGAAAGACCGCGCTCGTACTGGTCGAGCCATACATCGTACGGGTCGCGCTTGGGGTCCATGAGCTCGGCCTGATGCTTAAGCTGCCCGACGATCCTGTCCACGTAGGGCTCAAAGCTCGCCCAGTCGTTGGCCGCCTTGGCCTTGTGCCACACGGCATCGGCCTCGCAGGTGAGCCTGGTCCAGGCTTCGGCCTCCTCGGTGGGGATGACACTGGCCTCGCGCTGGTCGCGACCGAGCACGCGGATCTCGTCGAGCAGCTGCGGGTCGTCGATTTTGCCGCCCACAACTGTCTCGCGTGCCAGCAAGCGCACGAGCTCAACGGACTTTTCGCTGGTTAGGAGCTTGTGATGCTCGCCGGCGAGCGTGCCCATGGTATCGGCGCGGGCGGCGGCGCCGTTGGCGGGGGCGATGGTCGCGCCATCGAACTCGGCAATCTTGAGCAGGTACTCGCGGGTCCACAGTTTGCCCTCGAGCTTGCGGAACTTCTTGACGGCTTTTTCGGCCTTGATGTCCTTGGAGGCTTTTGCCACGGCGGCCTTGGCCTTCTTATCGAACTTCTTTCCCATACCATATCCTTGATCTCGCAGGCCGAGCGCCCGGCGTGGGCGCGCAGCCAGTTTGCACAGCTATCCGCCTTGTACCCAGCGCGAACAAAACGGAACGCGGCGATACGCTCGCAGAATGTGTTATCCTATAGCCCAATGCGTTGACGGAGAGGGTTTTGCCCGCCGCGTCGCCGGCAAGAGAGGGAAGGTCATGGGCTGCAAGCCTTCCTGCGGTGGCAAGGGCCAAGCGTTCACTCCCGAGCAGCGACCTCAACGGGCGCGCGGCCAGCGGCGGCGAAGCCCCAGTAGGGAAGCCGTGAGCCTCGCGACAAGGGGCGCAGAGTGGGCACGGCGGGCCAGACATCCGCCGGGTCAAACAAGGTGGTACCGCGGAATTCAACCGTCCTTGGGCAATGCACATGCCCGAGGACGGTTTTTTTGTTACCGAACCGGGCCGCACATCCGCAGCGTCGGGCGGCATCAGCCGCCGCGGCAAGTGGATGCGCGAGAGACGAAAGGGAAGACATGAGTCTGATTGATGATCTGGTCAAACTCGAGGAAGAGGCCAAGGAGCTCGTCGCCGGCGCCGACGACGCCGCCAAGCTCGAGGCTGCGCGCGTTGAGCTGCTCGGCCGCAAGGGTCGTATTACCGGCCTGATGCGCATGATGGGCAAGCTCGCCCCCGAGGATCGCCCCGTCATGGGCAAGCGCGCCAACGAGATGCGCCAGCTGATCGAGGGCATGCTTGACGAGCGCACGACCGAGATGAAGGCCGCCGCCCTCAAGCACGCACTCGAGCACGAGGCCGTCGACATCACGCTGCCGGGCATCCGTCCGCAGATCGGTCACCAGCATCTGATCAAGCAGATTATCGAGGAGGCCGAGGACATCTTCTGCGGCATCGGCTACACCGTCGAGTCCGGCCCCATGGTCGACACCTCCTACTACAACTTCACCGCGCTCAACGCGCCCATGGATCACCCGAGCCGCTCGGCCCGCGACACGTTCTACGTGGTCGACAACAACCCCGGCAGCGTCGCGCATCCCGAGGCTCACGCCCACGGCGAGTCCGACGTGCTGCTGCGCACCCAGACCTCGGGCGTGCAGATTCACACTATGGAGTCGCAGAAGCCGCCCATCTACATGATCTGCCCGGGCACCGTCTACCGTCCCGACACGGCCGACGCCTGCCACCTGCCGCAGTTCAACCAGATCGAGGGCCTGGTCGTGGACGAGGGCATTACCTTCGGCGACCTCAAGGGTACGCTCGACTACTTTGTTAAGTGCATGTTTGGCGAGGACCGCAAGACGCGCTACCGCCCGCACTTCTTCCCCTTCACCGAGCCTAGCTGCGAGGTGGACGTGAGCTGCCACGTGTGCGGCGGCAAGGGATGCAACTTCTGCAAGCACAGCGGCTGGATCGAGATCCTGGGCTGCGGCATGGTCGATCCCAACGTCCTTATCAACTGCGGCATCGACCCCGAGAAGTACACCGGTTTCGCCTTTGGCATTGGCGCCGAGCGCGTCGCGGCCCTGCGCTACGACCTGCCCGACCTGCGCACGCTCATGACGGGCGATATGCGCTTCCTCAACCAATTTTAGGCTTGCCCAGGCACCCCATCTTGGCGTTCAAACCGTCGCTCGCGTACCATTAGTACGCGTCGCTCCTCTTTCACGCCAACCTGGGGCACCTGGACAACCCTAAGGCGAACGTCTTCATTTGATATTCCTCCCTTTGCGGAGATTAAGAACTAGGAGAGCTACATGCGCGTTTCTTACGACTGGCTCAAGACCATGATCGATATTCCGGAGGATCCCAAGACCCTTTCGGACGAATATATCCGTACCGGCACCGAGGTCGAGGCGATCGACACCGTGGGCGAGTCCTTCGACCACGTGGTGACCGCCAAGGTGCTCACCAAGACCCCGCACCCCGATAGCGACCATATGTATGTGTGCTCGGTCGACGTGGGCGACAAGAACCTCGACGCCGATGGCAACCCCGCCCCGCTGCAGATCGTCTGCGGCGCGCAGAACTTCGAGGCCGGCGACCACATCGTAACGGCCATGATCGGCGCCGTGCTTCCCGGCGACGTCAAGATCAAGAAGAGCAAGCTTCGCGGCGTCGTGTCCATGGGCATGAACTGCTCCGCGCGCGAGCTCGGCCTGGGCGGCGACCACTCCGGCATCATGATCCTGCCCGAGGATACGCCCTGCGGCATGCCGTTTGCCGAGTATGTGGGCTCGAGCGACACCGTGCTCGACTGCGAGATCACGCCCAACCGTCCCGACTGCCTGTCCATGATCGGCATGGCCCGCGAGACCGGTGCCATCTTCGACCGCGATTTCCACGTTGAGCTGCCTGCCATTAAGGCCGAGACCGGCCGCGCGACCGACGATGAGCTTTCCGTCGAGATCGCCGACGAGGGCCTGTGCGACCGCTATGTTGCCCGCATCGTGCGCAACGTGAAGGTCGGCCCGTCGCCCGATTGGATGGTCAAGCGCCTCAACGCCCTGGGCGTGCGCCCGCACAATAACATCGTCGACATCACCAACTACGTGATGATGCTCACCGGTCAGCCGCTGCACGCCTTTGACCTCGACACCTTTGCCGAGCGTGATGGCCGTCGCCACGTGGTGGTTCGCGCTGCCCAGCAGGACGAGAAGTTCACGACCCTCGACGGCGAGGAGCGCACGCTCGACGCCGGCATGGGCCTTATCACCGACGGCGAGCGTCCCGTGGCGCTGGCCGGCGTCATGGGCGGCATGGATTCCGAGATCGAGGACGACACCGTCGACGTGATGGTCGAGAGCGCCTGCTTCAACGCCGGCCGCACCTCGCACACCAGCCGCGACCTGTCGCTGATCTCCGACGCCTCCATTCGCTTTGAGCGCCAGGTCGACGAGACCGGCTGCGTGGATGTCGCCAACGTTACCTGCGCGCTCATCGAGGAGATTGCCGGCGGCGAGGTCGCTCCCGGCTATGTCGACGTGTTCCCCGCGCCCAAGACCATCGACAGCATCAAGCTGCGCCTGGCCCGCGTACATGCCATCTGCGGTGCCGACATCGAGCCCGACTTTATCGAGCGTTCGCTCACCCGTCTGGGCTGCACCGTCGAGCGCGACGGCGAGGACTTCATGGTCACCCCGCCGAGCTTCCGCCCCGACCTGCCGCGCGAGATTGACCTGATCGAGGAGGTCCTGCGCCTATGGGGCATGGGCCGCGTGACGGCGACCATCCCGGCTGCCAAGAACCACATCGGCGGTCTGACCCGCGAGCAGAAGCTCACCCGCAAGGTTGGCGAGATCCTGCGCGCCTGTGGCCTCAACGAGACTACGACCTTTGGCTTTGCCGCCCCGGGCGATCTGGAGAAGATCGGCATGTCTACCGAGGGCCGCGGTTGCCCCGTGGTGCTCATGAACCCGCTGGTGGCCGAGCAGACCGAGATGCGCCGCTCGCTGCTGCCGGGCCTGCTGCAGTCCGTGGCCTACAACGAGGCCCATGGCACGCCCAACGTGCATCTGTACGAGGTCGGCAGCCTGTTCCACGGCCGCGAGAACGCCAGCCTGCCCAAGGAGACCAAGTCCGTGGCGGGCGTGCTCTCTGGCCAGTGGAGCGAGCAGTCCTGGAACATGAAGTACCGCAAGCTGCGTTTCTTCTTTGGCAAGGGCATTGTCGAGGAGCTGTTCGCCCAGCTGCGCATCGAGAAGGTTCGCTTCCGTCCCGTCGAGGGCGAGGGCTACGCTTTCTTGCAGCCGGGTCGTGCGGCCGAGGTTCTGTCCGGCGGCACCGTGCTGGGCTGGGTCGGCGAGATTCACCCCGAGGCGCGCGAAGCCATGGGCATCGACGAGGTCGTCGTTGCCTTTGAGCTCGATCTGGACAAGCTGATCAAGGGCGCTCGCAACCAGGAGAACTACCGCGAGTTCTCGCAGTACCCTGCCGTTGAGCACGACCTTGCTATCGTGGTCGACAACGCTGTGACCTGCGAGGATCTTGAGCGCCGCATTACCAGCGCCGGCGGCAAGCTGCTCGAGGGCGTGCGCCTGTTCGACGTCTACCGCGATCCCATCCGCATCGGAGCGGGCAAGAAGTCCATGGCCTTTGCGCTTACGTATCGCTCCGATGACCACACGCTCACCAGCGAAGAGGTCGAGAAGGCGCACCAGAAGATTGTCACCAAGGTGTGCAAGGGCGTAAACGGCGAGGTCCGCTCGTAATCTTTGCCGTTTGGAACCCGCCCCCTGCGGGGTTTTCACGGCAACGTCCTCGCCGCTTCGCGGCTGCGGGATGTTGCCTTAGAAAACCCCTCTCGAGGGCGGGTTCCTGCGTTAACCTTGTTGCGAGCGGACCGCACCTTCTTCCGGGTGACCGGAAAGTTGGGAGTGCATGGGCCCTTTATTGGGCGGTGTGTGGACCTGGGTTAATAACGTACGTATTGCAAGGGCGTGCTGCGTTGTGGGCGGTGCGCCTTTTTGTTAGTATGCAGAGTCGGTGTTACGGATTGTTGGAAACGTAACACGCAACGTTCTGATTGAGAGGGCTCATGCATATTCCCGATAACTATCTGTCCCCGCAGACCGATGCCGTCATGGCAGTGGCGATGGTGCCCGTTTGGGTTCACTGCATCAAAAAGGTGCGCGCCACGCTCGATCGCGAGCATATGGCGTTCCTGGGCATCTGCGCCGCATTCTCCTTCTTGCTCATGATGTTCAACGTGCCGCTGCCCGGCGGTACCACTGGTCACGCCGTTGGCGGCGCGCTCATCGCGCTGTTGTTGGGCCCGGAGGCCGCTGCCATTGCCGTCTCGGTCGCGTTGGCGCTGCAGGCGCTGCTATTTGGCGACGGCGGCGTTCTGTCGTTTGGCGCCAACTGCTTTAACATGGCCTTTGTGCTGCCGTTTGCCGCCGCTATCGTGTTTCGTGCGCTCAACAGCCGTCTGCACGACAAGAGCTGGGGCACCTCGGTTTCTGCCATCGTGAGCGGTTGGGTCGGCCTGTGCCTGGCGGCCCTGTGCGCGGCAATCGAGTTTGGTATTCAGCCGATGCTCTTCACGAATGCTTCGGGCGCTCCGCTGTACTGCCCCTTCCCGCTGTCCGTGGCTATCCCGGCCATGTTGATCCCGCATATGCTGGTCGCCGGCGTGGTTGAGGGCGTGGCGACGGCCGCCATCTACGGTTTCATTAAGAAGACGGCGCCGGGCGTTATCGTCGGTCCCGAGGCCGCCGATGGCCAGCTTGCCGCCGAGGGCGCAACCGCCAAGAAGACCTCGCTGATCCCCACGCTCATCCTGGTCGCTGTGCTCGTGGTGGCTACGCCGCTTGGCTTGCTTGCCACCGGTGACGCCTGGGGTGAGTGGGACGCCGAGGGCGCCGCAACTGCCGTCCAGGAGGCTGGCGATGACAGCCTGCAGGCTTCGGTCGGTCTCGATACCCCGACCTTTGCCGATGCCCTGCCCACGGGCGATTATCTGCAGGCCTATTCCGAGGAGCAAGGCCTTGGCTTTGCCGGCCAGGCTGCCATGTATATTCTTTCGGGCGTGATTGGCGTGGCGGTGCTCACCATCGCATTCCGTCTGATCTCGCTGACGGTTAAGGAAAACTGAGCGCATGCAGATGGTCGAGCTGCCTAGTTGGCTTACGGTCGAGCAGCGTTACGAGCCTACGGGCGCTCGGCATCGTGTGATGCAACAGAACGTCCTGCACCTGGCGAGCCTGCTTGAGCGGGTTCGCCTGGGTGGAGGCGCGCACGAGGGCGGGTCGATGGTCGACCGCGCCCTTTCTTCCGTTTCGGCTCCGGTGCGCCTGGTGGGGATGTTCGTCTGCGTCCTGTGCGTGTGTCTGACGCAGAGTCCGCTGTACCTGATGCTGATGGCGGCTATCGCGCTGGTGCTGGTCGCGGTGCGCCCCGCACGTGGGTTGCGCGCGACCTTTGTTCCGGCGCTTGGCGCCACGGGGCTTGCGGTGGTTCTGGCACTGCCTGCCCTACTGCTGGGCGCGTCTGCCACGGGCGCCATGCTCAAGATCGCGCTCAAGACGTTTATTAATGTGTCGCTGGTGCTGGGCGTTTCGTGGACGCTCACCTGGAGCCGCATGTCGGCGGCGCTTAAGATGCTGCACCTGCCCGACGAGGTTATCTTTACCTTTGATATGGCACTCAAGCATATCGAGGTGCTGGGACGCACGGCGCACGATCTGTGCGAATCGGTTATGCTGCGCAGCGTCGGTCGCGCGCCTGCGGGGTTTTCGCGCACCGACTCGGTCGCGGGTATCATGGGCATGACGTTTATCAAGGCGATGGAATGCAGCCGCGCGATGGACGAGGCCATGCTCTGCCGCGGCTTTGCCGGTGCGTATCCGGCGCCCGCGCGCGCCGGGCTTGGCTGGCGCGATGCGGTCTATGCGGCCGGCGTGGCGCTGCTGGCAGTGTTGTGCGCCGTGCTGTAGGCGCTGCTGGTTCCGGCTGGGGATGCAAATGGGGAAGGGCGACGTTTTGACGATCGATATGAATAGTGCGGCGGGCACGAACGGTGCGGGCGGCGCCGAGGTCGCGCCGCTCATCGAGCTGCGCGACGTGGTGTTCTCCTATGCGGGGCATACGGTTGTCGATGGCGTGTCGCTGCAGATCGATCGTGGTGAACTCGTTGCCCTGCTAGGTCCCAACGGCTGCGGCAAGACGACGATTATGCGCCTTATCAACGGCCTTGAACTCCCGGACGCAGGGGTATACCTGTTTGACGGGCATGTGATCGATGCGGCGTTTCTAAAGGATTCCGCGGCCGCTCAGCGTTTTCATCAGCGCGTGGGCTTTGTGTTCCAGAATGCCGACGCCCAGCTGTTCTGCGCTATGGTGGGCGAGGAAGTTGCTTTTGGTCCCGCGCAGATGGGGCTGCCGGCAGACGAGCTCGAGCGCCGCGTCCGTGATGCCATGGAGCTGTTCCAGGTTGCCGACCTTGCCGACGCCTCTCCCTATCAGCTCTCGGGCGGGCAAAAGAAGCGCGTTGCGCTGGCTGCGGTGGTGTCGATGAACCCGGATATCTTGGTCCTCGACGAACCTACCAATGGGCTCGACGAGGATTCATGCGACATCGTGGTCAATTTCTTGCTGGCCTACGTCGCGGCGGGTAAGACGGTCTTGATGAGCACGCATCACCAGGATTTGGTGCGACGCCTGGGTGCCCGTGCAATCTATATTGATCGATATCACCATGTGGTCGAGGTGCCTTCGCCGTCGTATGGAACCGAAAGCGGTGTTACGGACTAGTTGCTGCGTAGAGCGTGCGTAGCCGCCCGCGCGGCTTTGCCGTGATGGTATAGTTATCCAGGTTTTTTATGGGGGTGGCTATGCCAAGTTGGAACATTCATATCGCTCAAACGGAGCGCTTGCTGGCGCGTGCTGGTGTGCTTGCCGATAGCGTTCGTGACCGCAATGCCTTTTTGTTTGGCTGCGTGGTTCCGGACATTTTTGTGGGCTATATGGTTCCCGGTATCGCTGATCCCATTCCGTATCGCATTACGCACTTTGCAAAGCCCGAGCCTATCCCTAAGCCTCGTGAGCATGAGTTCTGGGATACCTATGTGGCACCGTTGCTTAAAAGTTCGCCCACCGGTGCGCCAGCCGCGGCGACCTCGATTATCGAGGAGCGTGAGCGACTGAATCGCGTGCACTATCCCCAGCGCTACAGGGATGCTGAGCCGGTTGTCGGTCCCGGCACTCGTGAGTTCTCGCTTGCGTCCGAGGACGTGGCGCAGTCGTTGCTCGATTTGACACTGGGTGTCTGGTCGCATCTGGTGGCCGATACCGTATGGAATACGCGCGTGAATCAGTACCTGGAGGCGCACGGCGGCAAGCCGTGCGAGGAGTTTCGTATTAAAAAGCAGGGCGATTTTGACTGGTTTGGTAAGACGCTGGGCATCGTATCCATTCCGCGCGCGACCGACCGCCTGTATACCGCTGCAGCTCGGTTTGGGCAGTACCCCATACAAAAGGATTATGTGCTCAAGACCATTGGAGTTATGCACGAAATCGTTCGCGAAAACCCAGGCGAGCCCGATCATCCGCCGTATCGCCTGCTGACCGAGGAGTTCTTCGACGCAACGTTTACCGAGGTTATAGAGCTCACCGAAACCGGCCTCGCAACGCGCGCTGCAACCCCCGGCGTCCCAGCAGAACCCCTCATCGCCAGCTGCTAACTTGTCGGCCTAACGCTAAACAACTCGTCCCAGTCAACCAGCAGCTCTCGTCTGAGCGTATCCTCGCCGTCGGCCTCTTGTTTTGTCTTTGGGGTGTAGGGGAGCCCGGCTTTTTTATGGATGAGCTCGGCAAGGTACTCAAAGCTCTTTTTGTCCTTGATCTGGTCATAGGTTATTTGGATGACGTCATATCCCATGCTGGTGAGTGCGGTGGTGCGCTCGGCATCAGAGATGCTTGCGGGTTCGCTACCATGGGCGGATCGACCTTGGCATTCTAGGATGACGCCCATGCTGTCGGTGTTGCTCTCGATGAGGATGTCGGCGTAGCAGCAGGATCTGGTGTAGAGCGAGCGTGCCGCTTCGCTCAGTGGAATACGGACGTTGTTGGCGATGCTCATACCTAGCCCGCCCTCGACGCGGGGAAGCGAAATGAGCATGGAGGCCTGGACCTCGAAGGGCGAAGCGGTCTGTCCCGTCATGCGCTCGGCGGCCCAGCGCAGCTGCTTGACGCCGCGCATGCCTGCGGCTTGCTTGGCGAATGCGGCGATATCCGCCGCATTAAGGAGTGGCGTGCGCTTCCAAAGGTTGGTGTCATTGCCGTTAACATCTTTAACCCGCTCCCAACCGTAGCTGGGTGCAATGAGCTGTAAGGAAATAGCTTCATCAAGTTGCTGCTGCGCACGTTTGCTGGGCTTAAATACCGCAAACGAGCCGCATAGCTCATAGCATGCCATAAGCAGCTGGTTGGGGGAGACATGCGTCGCAAGGCTAAGGAGCGTGAACTCGGGGGACGTGACATCGAATCCATGTTCAGTCTGCCTAAACGACCCCGGAGGCGGTTCTTGCGTGAGCAAGCGGCTATGAAATAGCTTGCCATTGAAGCGAGCGCCTCTGGTGCTTACGAATCTCCACACCGGCTTGCCAAGCAAGTCGTCAAAAACTGGTTGTTTGGAGTAGTGCACCAAGCGATGGTCATGTTCGGGCGGCAGAATTGCCGGATAAAGTCCCAGTATCTGCGGCGGGATGCGATAGTACTGGAAGGCTGTGGGTCCGCAGGCGAGAAATGACATAGCAATCCGATCGTTTGAACGTTGTTTGGGCTAGAAAATGCTACTGGTTTCGGAAGTGCGGGGAAAAAGAGGAACAGGCTAAGCACAAGCGGGATTTAGACCAACTTTATCAGGGGTTTTATTGAAATAAAAGGGCTTGTGCTCGAGGGTAAGCGATTTTTCCCCGCACTTCCGAAATCACGACTTTCTGGGGTCTTGGTAAAACGATTTGGCAGGCTGTCATGAGGTGTGGTTTCGCCACCGGCTGGACACCGCTGGGGCTGAGAGTCCAATTTTTGGACCTGGAAGGGCGATTTATCATGTCTTAGGTAAAAAAAATGAGATGCGTTGCGCACCGCGGTTGGCGGTGGTGTGAAAAAGGGCCCGGAAGGCGAAGCCTTCCGGGCCCTTTGCAATGCAAACTTGCTTGCAAGTGCGATTTAGCGCACCTGAGCGACGTAAGCGACGTTGGTCGAGGAGACCTTGTCCTCGAGCTGGACGCTCATGCGGGGATCGCCGGCAGTAGCGACAGTCAGATCGCCCGTCTCGACGTAGCCGAGCTCCTTGGCGGTCTCGATCGCCTTGACGATCGTGCCGTTGACGGTGCCCTGCGTGATCTCGGCCTGGTGCGGGATCACGCCCCAGTACATGATCATCTGCTGGACGGCCCACTCGTGGCGGGAGAACGCGCAGATCGGCATGTTGGGACGGAAGTGAGAGATCAGGCGAGCGGTACGGCCGGTGGTCGTCGGCACGGTGATGCACTTGGCGCCAACGGTGGTGGCCATGTTCACAGCGGACATACCCACAACATTGTTGACGACGCGGGTGCCGTGAGCGTCAGCCGGAACCTCGAGCGGAGCGTGAGCCGGGAGGTACTTCTCGGTCTCGAGAGCAATGCTGGCCTGCATCTTGACGGCCTCGACCGGGTACTTACCGGCAGCGGACTCGCCGGACAGCATAACGGCGTCGGTACCGTCGTAGATGGCGTTAGCAACGTCGGCAACCTCGGCGCGCGTCGGGCGCGGGTTTTGCTGCATGGAGTCGAGCATCTGCGTAGCGGTGATAACGGGCTTGTAGGCCGCGTTGCACTTGGCGATGATCTCCTTCTGGATGTGCGGAACGAGCTCGGGCTTGATCTCGATGCCCAGGTCGCCACGGGCGACCATGATGCCGTCGGAAGCCTCGAGGATCTCGTCGAAGTTCTCGACGCCCAGGGCGCACTCGATCTTCGGGAAGATCGTCACGTGCTCGCCACCGTTCTCGCGGCAAAGCTCGCGGATGCCGCGGACGGACTCGCCGTCACGGATGAAGGAAGCGGCAATGTAGTCGATGTTCTCGGTCAGGCCAAAGAGGATGTCCTGACGATCGCGCTCGGTGATGGCGGGCAGCGAGATATTGACGTTGGGCATGTTGACGCCCTTGCGCTCGCCGATCAGGCCGTCGTTCTTGACGACGCAGGTCATGTCCTGGCCGTCGACGGACTCGACCTCGAGGGCGACCAGGCCGTCATCGATCAGGATGAGGGAGCCCTTCTCGACCTCGGAGGGCAGAGCCAGGTAGTCGAGGGAGATGTGCTCAGAGGTGCCGTGAAAATCCTCGGACGTGGGCTGAGCGGTGACGACGATCTTATCGCCGGTCTTGACGGCAACCTTCTTGCCATCGACCAGAAGGCCGGTGCGGACCTCGGGGCCCTTGGTGTCGAGCAGGATGCCGACGGGCAGGCCGAGCTCCTTGGAAATACGACGGACGCGCTCGATGCGACCGTGGTGCTCGTCGTAGGATCCGTGCGAGAAGTTAAAACGGGCGACGTTCATGCCCGCCTTGATCATCTCGCGGATGGTCTCGTCGCTATCGCAGGCGGGACCCATGGTGCATACAATCTTGGTGCGCTTGTACATTCAGACCTCCATCTGACATCGTCTTGCGCTGATAGATAAACCATAAGAAATAAAACTGAGATGATTATAACGAAATGACGACCGAATACCCTCAAAAATCGACCGTATGCCGAATTAGAAGTTCATTTTTTGCGGAAAAACGGTATATGCAAAAACTTTACCAACCGTTCTAACCGCTGCTATCTGGGCGATATTTTAGTTTGGCGACGCACCGAAGAAAAAACGTTTTATCAATGTTGGGCATCATATGGTCTGCATCGTTGCACCCGAGCCGTGTTTCCAATTGGAATGTTTTGGCTAGACGCGCCGCTTTGGGGTACCATAGCTCCACTATCAACTGCCGCTCAGCACGGCAGCCTTGATGAGCCCTTGCCCTTCTCCTGGGAATTATGATCGGGCATCAATCTGCTGAGTGGCCCGAATCCCAGGAGGGGACTCTATATGCAAAAGGAATACCTGTCCGCCGCGGCGGAGGTGCTCAGCGACCAGGGTGTCGATGAGAACCTCGGCCTGAGCAACGACGAGGCGTCGTCGCGCCTCGCCAAGACAGGCCCTAACAAGCTTGAGGAAGCCGAGAAGACACCGCTGTGGAAGCGCTTCTTTGAGCAGATGGCCGACCCCATGGTCATCATGCTGATCGTTGCCGCCGTCATCAGCGCGCTCACGGGCATGGTCAAGGGTGAGGCGGACTTTGCCGATGTCGCCATCATCATGTTCGTCGTTATCGTCAACTCGGTGCTGGGCGTGGTTCAGGAGGCCAAGAGCGAGGAAGCTCTCGAGGCACTGCAGGAGATGAGCGCCGCGCAGTCCAAGGTTCTGCGCGACGGCAAGCTCGTGCATCTGCCGAGCGCCGAGCTCGTGCCTGGCGATGTGATCATGCTCGAGGCGGGTGACTCCGTCCCGGCCGACTGCCGCGTGCTCGAGAGCGCCACGATGAAGATCGAGGAGGCCGCCCTTACCGGCGAGTCCGTGCCCGTCGAGAAGCACGCCAACGTGATCGAGCTCGCCGCCGGCACCGACGACGTGCCGCTCGGCGACCGCAAGAACATGTGCTACATGGGTTCCACCGTGGTATACGGCCGCGGCCGCGCCGTCGTGGTCGGCACCGGCATGAACACCGAGATGGGTAAGATCGCCGGCGCCCTGGCCGAGGCCAAGGAAGAGCTCACGCCGCTGCAGGTGAAGCTCGCCGAGCTCAGCCGCATCCTCACCATTATGGTTATCGTCATCTGCGTCGTCATCTTTGGCGTCGACATCATCCGTCACGGTGTGGGCAACGTCCTCACCGACCCGACAGCCTTGCTCGATACCTTTATGGTTGCCGTCTCGCTCGCCGTCGCTGCCATCCCCGAGGGCCTGGTCGCCGTCGTGACCATCGTGCTGTCGCTTGGCGTGACCAAGATGGCCAAGCGCCAGGCAATCATCCGCAAGCTCTCTGCCGTCGAGACCCTTGGCTGCACACAGACCATCTGCTCCGACAAGACCGGTACCCTCACCCAGAACAAGATGACCGTCGTCAAGCACGAGCTCGCCGCTCCTGAGGAGAAGTTCCTAGCCGGCATGGCTCTGTGCTCCGACGCCCAGTGGGATGAGGAGCTGGGCGAGGCCGTGGGTGAGCCGACTGAGTGCGCGCTCGTCAACGACGCCGGCAAGGCGGGGCTCACCGGCCTGACCGCCGAGCACCCGCGTGTGGGCGAGGCCCCGTTCGACTCGGGCCGCAAGATGATGTCCGTGGTCGTCGAGACCCTGGACGGCGAGTACGAGCAGTACACCAAGGGTGCGCCCGACGTGGTGATCGGCCTGTGCACCCATATCTACGACGGCGACAAGGTCGTTCCCCTGACCGAGGAGCGTCGTGCCGAGCTCGTGGCCGCCAACAAGGCCATGGCCGACGAGGCCCTGCGCGTGCTGGCGCTGGCAAGCCGCACCTACACCGAGGTCCCGGCCGACTGCAGCCCCGCCGCGCTCGAGCACGACTTGGTCTTCTGCGGCCTGTCCGGCATGATTGACCCGGTCCGCCCCGAGGTCGCCGACGCCATCCGCGAGGCGCACGACGCCGGTATCCGCACCGTCATGATCACGGGCGACCACATCGACACTGCCGTGGCCATTGCCAAGCAGCTGGGAATCGTCACCGATCGTAGCCATGCCATCACCGGTGCCGACCTCGATCGCATGAGCGACGAGGAGCTCGACGCACACATCGAGGACTACGGCGTGTACGCCCGCGTTCAGCCCGAGCACAAGACCCGCATCGTCGAGGCTTGGAAGTCGCGCGACCAGATCGTGGCCATGACGGGCGATGGCGTCAACGACGCCCCGTCCATCAAGCGCGCCGACATCGGCGTTGGCATGGGCATCACCGGTACCGACGTCACCAAGAACGTCGCCGACATGGTGCTTGCCGATGACAACTTCGCCACCATCATCGGTGCCTGCGAAGAAGGCCGTCGCATCTACGACAACATCCGCAAGGTCATCCAGTTCCTGCTTTCGGCAAACCTTGCCGAGGTCTTCTCGGTGTTTATCGCCACGCTCATCGGCTTTACCATCTTCCAGCCGGTGCAGCTGCTGTGGGTGAACCTGGTCACCGACTGTTTCCCCGCGCTCGCGCTGGGCATGGAGGACGCCGAGGGCGACATCATGAAGCGCAAGCCGCGCAACGCCAAGGACGGCGTCTTTGCCGGACATATGGGTCTGGACTGCGTGGTCCAGGGCCTGATCATCACCGTGCTGGTGCTGGCGAGCTTCTTTGTGGGCGTGTACTTTGACATGGGCTACATCCACATCGCCGATATGATCGCCGGCAATGCCGACGAGGAAGGCGTGATGATGGCGTTCATCACGCTCAACATGGTCGAGATATTCCACTGCTTCAATATGCGCAGCCGTCGTGCGTCGCTGTTCACCATGAAGAAGCAGAACAAGTGGCTGTGGGCTTCCGCCGCGCTGGCACTGGTGCTGACGGTGATCGTGACCGTGCAGCCGACGCTTGCCGAGATGTTCTTTGGCCCTGTGACGCTTGAGCTCAAGGGCGTTCTTGCCGCGCTGGGCCTGGCCTTCCTGATCATCCCGCTGATGGAGATCTACAAGGCGATCATGCGCGCTGTGGAGAAAGAGTAACGTACCTGTCCGGGCCCGCCCCACGCCCTTTCTCCCTCACTGGTCCTCGCGCTTCGCGCTGCGGGATCGTTCGGGAGAAAGGGCTTCCGGGGCGGGCCCTGCGGTATCCTTGCTGGCTTTTCTCCCGAGCGGATGATAAAGGGCTGAGGGAAAGTGTGTGAGCCGGTCGAGCGTTTGCTCGACCGGCTCTTTTTTTGTGGGTAAAATACCTGCTCAGTTGTGATTTTGGCTGCTGGGAGGCGTTTGTGGCTAAGGCTAAGGCTAAAGCGAAGAAAAAGACGACGGGGGCGCGGGCTAAGCGTGATCGTCGTCGGAAGCTCGCGACCGAGGCTCCCGCATCTGCTGAGGAGCTGCTGGCAAGCGTGCCGGGACTCGACGCGCTGCAGGACGTTCCGGCGTTTGACGACCTGCCGGTCGATGAAGCCCAGCAGGCTGCCTTTGATGATTTCTGCACACATGCCGAGGAACCCGAGCAGATGCGGCTGGGTGCCGTGGTGCGCTTGGATCGCGGGTTTCCGCTGGTGGCGACTGCCGACGATACCTTCCGCGCCGAGCATGCCGTGGGATTTGCCAAGTCGCGCGGTGGGGACGAGGTCCTGCTGCCTGCCGTGGGCGACCGTGTGGCGGTGCGCCGCGCTCCCGGGCACGATATGGGCGTGATTGAATGCGTGCTGCCGCGCCGTACGAGCTTTGAGCGTTGGCGCGGCCGTGCCCGCGGAGAGCGCCAGGTGCTCTGCTCCAACGTGGATAGCGTGCTAATCGTGCAGGCGCTCGGTGCCGGCGAGGTGCTGCTCGACCGTGTGGCGCGCTCGCTGGTGTTGGCGCTCGACTGCGATGCCGAACCGGTGGTGGTACTCACCAAAGCTGACCGCTGCGATGCCGAGGAGCTCGAGCACGATCTGGACCGCGCGCGCCGCCTGGTGGGTCCGGACGTGCGCGTGATCGTGACGTCCTCTGCCGAGGGCCGCGGCCTGGACGAGGTCCGTTCCTGCGTGCCTGCCGGGAGCTGCGCCATGATTCTGGGCGAGTCGGGTGCCGGCAAGTCGACGCTGCTCAATGCGCTGCTGGGCCACGATACGTTGGCGACCGGCGGTGTGCGCGAACGCGACGACCAGGGCCGTCACACTACCGTCGCGCGCGTGATGGTAGCGCTGCCGGGCGACGCCGGCGTGATCGCCGATGCCCCGGGCCTGCGCAGCTTACCGCTCGTGGGTCACGAGCGGGGTCTGGCGCGCGCCTTCCCCGAGATTGTCGAGGCATCGCGCGCGTGCCGGTTTGGCGATTGCACGCATACCCATGAGCCGGGTTGCGCCGTTCGCGAGGCCGAAGACGCCGGGCAGATCGACAGCCTGCGTCTGGAAACGTTCCAAAACTTGGCGTCATCCATGCGCGTGAGCGCTCAAATGCTCGATCCCGATGTCCATCTGTAATTGATTTTTCCTATGACAGCCGTCTCCCAACTGTTCGGGAGACGGCTTTTTTGCTGCGGAAAAGCCTCGAAACATGCAGTTTGCTAACGTGCTGACCAAAACCTTGCCACGAGCTTGACGGGCTGGCCAGCTTTTGGTCAGCGATTGGTTTGACATCGAAAACCAAGATCGCGATTGCGCCGCTTTGCGCTCTGACCGCCCAGACAATGGTGGTACGGGCATTCGCCCGGCACTGCCATGAGAGGAGCGGCCGTGAACAAGAGCAAGCGCATCGCCATCAGTCTGGTCGCGGGCGTGCTCGCTGCTCTGCTCTGCATGGCTTACGGCTCGTCGATCCGCTCACGAGCCGAACAGGTCCAGGCTGAGACCTTGGCCAAGTACGGTGGCGATCGCGTCGAGGTATGCGTCGCGGCGCGCGATATCGATGTGGGCGAGACCCTCGATGAGACCAATGTCATAACCCAGGAATGGCTGACGAGCCTGCTGCCGCGTGACGCGGCGACCGAGCTGCGCCAGGTGCGCGGCGACGTGACGACTTCGCGTATTCCCAAAAACGCCGTGATCTGCAATGTCTACACCAAGGCCGAGAGCCGCAAGCTCGAGGTGCCTAAGGGCAAGGTCGCCGTTTCGGTGGCGGTCGATGCCGAGCACTCGGTCGGCGGCGCCACGGGCGTGGGCAGCTACGTGGATGTGTATGTGCAAAAAGACGGCGTAACCGATCGGCTGTGCGGCGCGTACGTGATCGATACCAGTGAGGATTCCGGTGCCACGCGCGAGGGCAAGATCGAATGGGTGACGCTGGCGGCTGACCCCGAAGACGTCAAGGAACTGCTGGGAGCCTCGGGCAAGGGAACGGTCAGCTTGACGATTCCCGCCACGGCGCGCGGCAAACGGAGCGGAGGCGACGAGTGATGAAGGCGATCTGGCTTGCGTGCTGCGCGTGCGGCGATTACGGGCTGTTGCAGCGGGAAGTCGAGGGCCGTGATGTGGGTGCACAGGTGCTTCGCGTGGGTGACCTGGACGGGCTGGTTTCCATGGCGCGGGCGTTTCCGTCGCGCCGCGGGGCCGCCATCATCGCGGCGTCTCTGTTTGATACCGAAGATGTGCGCAAGACTGTTGCGCGCCTGACGGCCGAAGGCCGCGTGAGTCGCGTGGTCGTGTTGATAGAAGCGCTCGATCCGTCGGATATCGAGGGGCTGTTTCGCGCGGGGGCGACCGAGGTCATCGCTGCACACAGTATATGCGGCAACGGGCGCGCGGGCGAGGGAGCGGTTGATTCCGATCGGCGCATGACGATTGAGCCCGATGCTTTTGTTGATAGGGAACCCGGGGCGCCTCGCGCTACAAGAGGCCCGCGTGTTGATGATTATGGAAAAGCGGAAGCCGAGCATGGTCGGCGCCCCCGGAACCCCCTTGTATACGATGACGCTGGGGGGCCGGCGCAGCATGCTGGCGACTCCCCGGCAGTAGATATGGGATACGTGCACGGCGTGAATCTGGCGGATGAACTCGATGAAGTTAAGGGCTTTGCCGGGTGCGGCGAGTTGTCGCTGATGCAGCATGAGCAGATTGCGCAGAACGAGCCTGCCTCGCAGACCGAACAAGCTGCCATGCCGGCTTGGACGCAGCATGTGGTTGCGGCGGGGGAGACGGGGGCGCTGCCACCGACGCCCGCCCCGCTGCCTCCGATGCCGCCGGCAGACGCTGCCGCTTCGCCGCATCGAGCTCCGGTCATCTGTGCCATTTCGGGTTCGGGCGGTTGCGGCAAGTCGACGATCGTTGCCACCATGGCACACACATCGTCGCTGTTGGGCTTGCGTGCCGCCGTGCTCGACCTGGACCTGATGTTTGGAAACCTTTACGACTTGTTAGGCGTCGATGCTCCGCGCGATATGGCGGCACTTATCGAGCCGTCGGCGGCGGGCACGCTCACCGAGCCGGATATCGTAGCCACATCGATGCGCGTGGCACCGGGCGTTACGCTCTGGGGTCCCGTCGCGGCGCCCGAGCAAGCCGAGCTCATGGCACGTCCGGTGGAGCTACTGCTTGATGTTCTGCGTCGCGAATCCGACGTGGTCTTTATCGATACCTCGGTCTTCTGGGGCGACGCCGTGGCGGCTGCGGTGGCGGCGAGCGACCGTTGCCTGGTCGTTGGCGATGCGGCGGTGTCGTCCGCGACATCGGCGTCGCGCGTCATTGAACTGGCAAGTCGAGTAGGTGTGCCGCGCACGCGCATGAGCGCCGTGTTCAACCGGTTCGGTGCGCGCGGGGCAGACGAGGACGTCGCCATGCGCTTTGAGATTGCCTGTGCGTTGAGCTCCAAGATTCGTATCGCCGATGGCGGGCAGGATCTCGCCGCGCTCATGGCGTTTGGGCGCGCTGACGAGGCAGTGGGGCAGACCAGCGCTTTTGCGACTAGCGTGCGCGAGGCCACGCGCGAGATGCTCGTGGAACTGGGGTGCGCCGTCGGCCCTTGGAGCGATATGGTCGCCGATCGTGCAACACGCACCGAACGCCCGCGTATCCGCCTTCCCTGGTCGCGCGAGGGTGATCAGCGATGAGCCTGCAAACAAGGATTAAGGCTGCCGGCGCTGCAGCGGCGGCAGCGCCTGTAGATGCGGGGCGTCGCCGCGCCGTGAAACGACGCACCAAGCGCGCTGTGATGGACCGCATGGGTTACGACGAAGTGGCGCGTATCAGCGCCTATATCGACCCGGCACTTGCCCGCTCGGAATTGCGTCCTGCGGTGGAGGCGGCGCTCAATGTTGAGGAGCCGACCGATCTCGCGACGCCCGAGCGCGAGACCATCATCGACGAGATTTTGGATGACGTGGTGGGCTTGGGGCCGTTGCAGCCGCTCATCGAGGACGACACCGTTACCGAGATCATGATCAACGGCTGCCGCTCGGCTTTCTTTGAACGCGGCGGCGTCTTGTACCCCATCGAGCATGCGTTTGAGGATGATGAGCAGATCCGTGTGCTTATCGACCGCATTATCTCGCCACTTGGCCGCCGTATCGACGAGCGCAGCCCCATCGTCAACGCCCGCCTCAAAACGGGCTATCGCGTCAACGCGGTGATTCCGCCTGTGGCGATTGACGGACCGATTCTCACCATCCGAAAGTTCTCGGACCGTATCTGCTCGCTGGACGAGCTCGTGGGGTTGGGATCGCTGCCGCTTTGGTATGCGCAGCTGCTGTCGTGCGCGGTGTCGCTGCGACAGGACCTGGCGGTTGCGGGAGGCACGGGATCTGGTAAGACCACCCTGCTCAACGCGTTGTCATGCGAGATTTCCACCGGCGAGCGCATCGTGACGATCGAGGACTCTGCCGAGCTCAAGTTTGCGCATCATCCGCACGTGGTGCGCCTAGAGGCGCGCGAGGCTTCAATTGAGGGCGAGGGCGCGGTGACGATCCGCGACCTGGTAACTAATGCCCTACGCATGCGCCCCGACCGCATCGTTGTGGGCGAGGTGCGCGGTGCCGAGTGCTGCGACATGTTGCAGGCCATGAACACGGGCCACGACGGGTCGCTCACCACACTTCATGCGGGTTCAGAACAGGAGACCGTGGTGCGTCTGACGTTGCTTGCACGTTATGGCATCGATCTGCCGAGCGAGCTCATCGAGGAGCAGATTGCCATGGCGCTCGACGGCATCGTGATGTCCGAGCGCCACGCCGATGGCAGGCGTTTCGTCTCCTCGTATTCGGGGGTGCGACGCGCCGCATCGGGTGGCGTAGAGCTCGAGCGCTATGTGACGTTCGATGCCGCCGAGCGCACCTGGACGCTTGACCGCGAGCCGCCGTTTATCGCAGAAGGCCTGCGGTCGGGGACGCTCACACAAGAGGAGGTGGACGAATGGAGATCACTGTGCCCCTCGTCGTAGGGGGCTTGGCAGGGCTTTCTGTCGCGACGGCGTGCGGGGCGGAACCTCGTGTGCCGCAGGTACCGCCGGCGGAGCTGGCACGTCAGGCGCTCGAGACGGTGGCAGAGAAGCTGCCGCGTGAGCTGGTGGAAAACGATCTGCTGAAAAAGATCGCCCGTTCGTGGGCATCGCTGGCTCCGGCGCATCGCCTTGGCCTCGTGATCGAAGATGCTTCGGGACGTTTGGCGTTTCTGCTGCTATCGAGCGGTGTCTGCTGCGTTTTACTAACGATGGTGTCGTTATCGCCCCTCGGATTTGCCTTGGGACTTGTTGCTCCGTTTGCCGTTGGTGCCGCTCGGGATGGCTTTGAGAGCCGGCGCGAGCAACACGATGCAGAAGAGGCAATGCCCGAGGCGTTTACCGCACTTTCCATGTCGCTTGCCTCGGGACATTCGCTGGCCCAGGGCATGCGCTTTGTGGGCGCTCATGCGCAAGAGCCAGTGCATACCGAGTTTTTGCGGGTGGCGGCGGCGATCGATTGCGGCATCTCGGCGACCGACGCGCTCGATGACTTGCTCGTGCGTATCGACGCCCCCGGTCTTTCGCTTGTGACCTTGGCGCTTAAGGTGTCTCAGCGCACCGGCGCTCCGCTTGCCGACTTACTGTCCGAGGCGTCGAGCATGGTGGGGGAGCGCATTGAGCTCAAGCGCCGCCTGGATGTTAAGACGTCGCAGGCTCGCATGTCTGCGCATATGGTCGCGGCGATGCCGGCGGGCATGTGCGCGGTGTTGGCGCTGCTTTCGGCAGATTTTCGTCGCGGTCTTGCGACGCCTGCCGGCGCGGGCGCTGTGGTGCTGGGTCTTGCCCTCAACGCCGTTGCCTTGGTGGTTGTCCGGCGCATTATGCGGGTGGAGCTATGAGCGCCCCGGTTGCAGTTGCGGCTTGCCTGTGCGCCCTGAGTGTATTTGTCGCGACGGGTTTGGATCGGGCGGATGCACGCAAGATCGCAGGGGCCTGCAAGCGCGAGGCGGTGCTGGTCGCTGCCGCGGGTCGCTCGGTGGTCGATGCTCTGACCGCGCGAGTGAAGGGCGCGGTTGGAGCGGGCGGCCCGGCACGAGTGTCGCTCGGCGAAGTGTCCGAGATGATCGATGTTGTGCGCTTGGGTCTTTCGGCCGGTCTTTCGTTTGATGCGGCGCTTGAGATTTTCTGCGCCAACCGCCGGTCAGTGCTGGCTCTTCGCCTTGAGCGCGCCTGCATGGCGTGGCAGGTGGGCGTGGGCACGCGTGAGGACGAGTTGTTGGCCGCCGCGCGCGACCTGGACGTGCGAGCGCTCGAGACCTTTGCCATCACGGTGGGGCAGGCGCTCGCCCTGGGTGCTCCACTTGCCGAGACGCTGGCCGCTCAAAGTCGCGAGATCCGTGCGGCTCATCGCGCCGCGGTCGAGCGCGAGATCGAGCGTGCGCCCGTCAAGCTGCTGATTCCCACCGGCACGCTCATCTTGCCGGCGTTGCTTCTGTCCATATTGGGCCCGCTGCTGGGAGCAGGCGGGATGATGTAGGGAGGAATACATGAACACGATGACTGACGCTGCTGGCAAGGTCCAGGGCTGGGCGTTTTGCCGGGCGGCACATGTTCGTCAGCGCGCCAAGGAACTATTGCAGGAGGAGAGTGCACAGGGTACCACCGAGTATGCCATCTTGGTCGGCGTGCTCGTGGTGATCGCGATTATCGCCATCGTCGCATTTAAGGGCAAGGTCCAAGATCTATGGAACGCTATCAGCGAGGGCATCAACAGCCTGTAGAGGGCGAGCGCCCCATCGGGGTGCTGCTGGTGTTTGCTTGCCTGACCGTGGCGATAGCGGCGGTGCTTTGGGGGCTTAACGCCGCGCGGCAGCAGCGTCCTGGGACCGCCTCCGATTTGGGCTCAGATTCGGCGGTGGCGTCTCAAAAAGATGAGATGCGAGATGCGGACGATTCGGATGTCGCTGTCACGGCGCAAACCTTTCTGCGGACGCTCGACAAGCGGTCTGGCACTGCGACGGATTCGCCTGAGGGCAACGCGATTGCGGTCCGGCTTGCATGGTCCGAGGACCGACCGATGACCGAAGCGGCGGCGGATATGCTGCGTGCCTATCGCGAGGTACCCACGGCGCAACTTGCTCTGAGCGGCTATCTCGACATCAAGGGAAACGTGTGGGGCGCCATCGTGCGCGACGGACGCGGCTGGGTCGATATGGTGACAATTGCCGCGGATGCTGGCGATGCTTCGTGTCGTCTGCGCGCCGTGCGCCTGAGCCCGCAGGCAACGGACTCAAAGGAGGGATCGTGAAATGCATGATGTCCTGCGTGAGGAATCTGCCCAGGCGACGGTCGAATACGCCATTGCCACAGTGGCGCTGTTATCGATCGTGCTGGCGATCGCGGGACTTTGGCGTGCCGGCACCGATGGGCGCTTGGCGGCGCTGGTTGAGCGGGCGGCATCCCATGGCGTTGCCTCGACGTCGGTTATCGACGCCGCTGCGGCCGCTAAGGACATCGCGTTGTATTGATGCCGCGCGCGAGGACCGGGCGCAGTCTACGGTCGAGGCCGCTTTTTTGCTGCCGACGTTTCTGACACTCATCCTTCTCGCGCTGCAACCGGTGTGCCTGCTCTATACGCGCGCGGTCATGGAGTCTGCCGCCGCCGAGACCGCGCGGCTCATGACCACGACGGCGGCGGAGGACGACGATCTTAAGGAGTTCACCCGCCGCCGACTTGCCGCAGTGCCCAACGTCTCGATCTTTCATGCCGGCGGGCCGTTGTCGTGGGATATCGAGCTTGGCCGGGCCGGTGCGGGTGGCGTCTCGTCCGTGTCCGTTTCCGGCGAGGTCAAGCCGTTGCCTGTGATCGGTGCGTTTGCGCAGGCTATGGGTGGTACCGCCGAGGGCGGCTACGTTGAGCTCAAGGTCGATGTCTCGTATCAATCGCGTCCCGAATGGCTGGAGGGAGATTATGATTCGTGGATTGCTGCATGGGATTAAGTGTTTCTGGTCTAGACGCGTTTTGACGCACCGTCCGAGCTGCCATCGCAAGCGAGGCGGCTTTATGGGTCGAGCCGGTGTCGATCTGTTTATCGAAGACGGCGCCTATACCACGCTTTCTTCTGCCGTGGTCATCCTAGTGGTGCTCACATTGTTGTTTTCGTCGACCGCGGCGATATGGAGCATGTCGCGTGCCGGGGATACCCAGGTGGCGGCTGATAGTGGCGCGCTGGCGGGTGCCAACGTAGTGTCGTCCTATCACACGGCTGCCACGGTGGTTGATGCGAGCATCTTGAGTCTGGGGCTGGCGGGGTTTGCCACGATCGGGACGGGCCTGGTCGCCATCCTCATCCCGGGTGCCGAGCCGGTTGCCGGCAATATGGTCGACACCGGGATTGAGATCATTAAAACGCGCAACAAGTTTGCCAAAAGCGCATCGGAAGGCTTACAGAAAATCGAGACGGCTCTGCCGTATCTGATCGCCGCGCGTGCCACGCAGGCGGTGTCGTCGCAGGATACCGATAGTGTGACCTATACCGGTACGGCGCTTGCCGTGCCCAGGACATCCGAGTCGGACTTCGCTGCGCTCAAAGGGTCAGAGATCTCGACCGATACCATTAAAGACACATCAGATGATTTAGAGTGTGCGGCCGAGGAGCTGCGGAAGGCTTCTGAGGACACGGCGAAGGCTAAAGAGTGTGCTTGGCTGGCGGATTGTGGTGGGTCGGACAAGGGCTCGGTCGGCAGCTATTCTTGCATGTGGGAGCGTGCGAAAAGCCTAACGGATCTCTCCGGTGTTCAAAATCCGCACTACTCATCGAGCGTTACGTGGGAGCCCCAAGTTGCCCTTGATCGCGCGAAGGACTACTACCATTGGCGTCTGACAAATGAGAAGCCCCACGGCTCGAGTGTCGAGATGAAGGCAGAGTCTGCGGCGCGTAAGGCGTTTTATACCTATGCGAGCGCGGAGGTCGATCGGGCACATATAACCGAGAACGGAGACAGGGTTTCCTCCTATATTCCGCTGCTGCCGCGCAACTCTGATGAGGTTCGGGCGACGGAACTCTATACCGATGCGGTGTGGCCGGCTAGCGTGAACGATGACAAGGCGTATCTGCATTACGGGACGACCTGCCCTAACTATAAGAAGGGGACGCCGAGCGGATTTGCTTCGGTTGCCGATTACGATGGACAGGATAAATGCAGCAAATGCCATTTTGGCGTTTTGTCGCTTGGTGCTGTTGCGGCGCCTTCAACCTCTATCGAAAACGGCTTCGAATATCACTTCGACGAGTTCAAAAAGGCCTTGGAGGAATACGTCAAATGTCGGAACAAAGAGCTTGAGCTCATGCGTCAGACCGAGGATGAGGCCGACCGTGCGAGCAATGCGTTTGACCAGGCCATTAAAGCGCTTTCGGGCGAGCGTCCGCGTATCGCTCCGCCCGGTCGCAACGGCGTGGTTGCCTTTGCGGTTTCGGGTGCCATCTCGAGCCCCGATGAGCTCAACTCTTCGTTTAACACGGCAGTCAGGCTTGGCGATCGCGGTGCCATCTCTGCCGCGGTGCTGGCGCCCGATGAGGCGACGGCGCAAAACAACGTGCTTTCGCGATTTTTCTCGACATTGAAGGAACGCTCGGGTGGCGTTGCCGGCGTACTCGATGGCGTCATGGATGTCTGGGGACGGCTGCTTGTGGGATACGGAGACATCCAAGGTTCGGCCGACGAACTTATGGACGAGATGATTAAAGGCCTAGGAGGGGGCAGCGGCGCGTTGGGCTCCATTGCATCGTGGCTCGGCGATACCGTTTCGGCGTCCGTGGCGGCGCTGGGTTTGGAACCGTGCGACTTGCGCCTGCGAAAGCCGGTGCTGACTGATTCCGCCAACGTCATTAAGAGTCCGGGGTCTGACATTGCCGGTCTCTCTCAAGCGCAAGACAAGCTGCGAAGTATTCCGTTGGGCGTGACCGATCCCAAGGCGCTTTGCGAGGTGTTGGAATATCAAGTCGAACGCACCATCAGCGGTACGGTGTTCACGCTTGCGGAGATTCCTCTGCCCGGCGGCGGCTCCATCCCACTCACCGTCGATGTCGCCACGCTGGTTGGCGCTCTGGGCGGTGGGTCGTAATGAGTATCCGCATGCGTCTGCGCGAGGAGCGCGCCCAAGCGACGGTGGAGATGGCAGTGGTTACGCCCGTTTTGCTGGTGCTGGCACTCATCGTGTACAACGTCATGATCTTTGCCAGCGCTGTCGCGCGCTTCGACCGCGTGGTACCCGACATCGTGTTGGCGCACGCCGTGGCGTCGGAGGGGGAGGGCGACGAAAGCTCCGCCGATGCCTCGGCGACGGTTCAGACTCAAATTCTGAATGCCATGGAAGGCTATGACTTGCAGATCGAAGTGTCGAGCGAGCAAGGCGCGGAGGCATCGGATGGTGGCCTGCTCTCCCTATCCGGTACGTTTAGGACCTACACCTGCACCATGCACTATGAGCCGTGGCCGACTTCTCTCAGCATCGCTGGCGTTCCGCTGGGGGCGCCGACAACGTTGTCGCACGAGCGCGCGGTGACGGTCGATCCATGGCGTCCGGGGGTGGTCATGTGACCGCGGTCTCGTCCTACATCGCCTACGCGCGGGCACTCAACAGGCTGGGTTGGACGCCGGCCGAGTTTGCGGTGGCGGAGTCGTTTGCCGTGCGCCTGCGCGGCATGCTGGGACGGCGTCCGGTTGCCGCCAACGGCCTGCCGCTCGTCATGGCGTTTCCACGCTGCTCTTCGGTCCACACGTGTTTTATGGCCTATCCCATCGACATCGCCTTTATCGATGCACGTGGCTATGTCCTCGTATGCTACGAAAACGTATGTCCCTGGCGTATGTGCTCCTGCCCCGGCGCCTGGGCCGTACTAGAGCGTCCTTCAATCATTGTTTCGACCCCTGCTCTCCAACGCGTGCCGGCTTAAGAATTGGCGACAGCGGACTTTCGTCATACGAAATTGGGTAAGATGGAGGAGAAGATGCATGGATGTTGAGATCCATCCCAACGCTAAAAAGCACCTGACAGAAAAGCAGGTGCTTGGCGCTTGGCTTGCGGTTACTGAGTGCATTCGTCGCGAGTCGAAGGACGAGCCGCCGAGATGGCTTGCGATTGGATGGCTCCCAGACGGACGAAGCGTGGAGCTTGTCGCGGTCGAGCTTGTCCGTGGGTGGCTTATCATTCATGCCTTGTCTCCAGTCCAGAAGAAATTTTGGCAGGAGATTGAACGGGCTCGGCAAAGGGGTCGATGATGGGCAAGACGTATACGGCCGCTAATGGTCAGGTTGTAACGGATGAAATGATTGACGCGTGGTGCGAGTCGTACGAGCGCGGAGAGTTTCCGGATGGCGAACACACCGTTGGTGGGATCGTGCATGGACGGCCCCCACTCTCAGGTGAGGGGACGGCAACGCTGTCGGTCAAGATTCCTCTGGGAATGAAGGAGGCCATTCGTCGACGGGCGGCTGCCGAGGGGATGACGCCAAGTGAGTTTGCCCGTGCGGCTCTGAGCGAAAAACTTCTTGCTGCCGGCTGATGCCTCTGACGTGCCGATTTAAAGAACCGAGGCTGTGCTCAAAAACTTTTTTGAAATTCTCGGTTGACCGGAACGCGTCCTTGGTTATACTAATCAAGCCTTGAAACAAGGCACACCTCAAATGGCTGGGTAGCTCAGTTGGTAGAGCAGAGGACTGAAAATCCTCGTGTCAGGGGTTCGATTCCCTTCCCCGCCACCTTGAATTGACTAGGACCTCTGCAAAGGGGTCCTTTTCTTTTATGTAGGGTTCTGCGGAAAATGCGCCCCATTATTGAGCGATAGAACGGGACACACTTTCCGCTGCCTGCCTCCGGCGCGCGTACACACCTCGTCGCACCATTCCGATCCCGTCTGCTCCCAGACATTCCTCCCACTTTCGCATCACTTTACAGACCGTTCGGTCGTCTGTCCGCACACGCGGGTATACTCAAAACGATACTTATCCTATGCAATACGATGTGGGTTCGACCTGCATGATCCGAAGGGGGCAGTGATGGAGAGGATACTCGGCGTTAATCTCTCTGGCTGGTTTATTCCCGAGCCTTGGGTGACCCCGTCGCTGTACGCGGCGACCGGTGCATCCAACGCGGCCGAGCTACAGGAGGCCATGGGTACCGCCGCCTATAACGAGCGCATGCGCCGCCATTACGAGACGTTTGTGAGCGAGGACGATTTTCGCCGCATGGCGCAGATCGGTCTCAATGCCGTGCGTTTGCCGGTGCCCTGGTATGCCTTTGGTTCGCAGGAGTCCGATGCGTCCTACATCTCGGTTGTCGACTACATTGACCGTGCAATTGAGTGGGCTGCCAAGTACGACATCCGCGTGCTGCTCGATCTGGCAACCGTGCCCGGTGGCCAGGGCGATTCCAACGATTCGCCCACCACGCCGGAGGCTGTCGCCGAGTGGCATTCGTCCACCAACGGCCGTCATGTCGCACTCGACGTGCTCGAGCGCTTGGCCGATCGCTATGGCGAGGCCGAGAGCCTGCTGGGCATTGAGCTGCTGGACACGCCGCAGATGAGCGTTCGCAAGAGCCTCTTCACCATGACGGATGGCATTCCCGCTCACTACCTGCGCAATTTCTATCGCGATGCCTACGAGCTCGTCCGTTCGTATATGCCCGAGGATAAGATCGTCGTCTTCTCGTCGTCGGGGCATCCCAGCGAGTGGAAGCATTTTATGCGCGGCGCCAAGTACAAGAACGTCTACATGGACCTTCACCTGTACCATTACCGCGACGAGTATGCGCTCGACATCACGAGCCCCCGCGGGCTGACGACGGCGATTTCGCGTAACAAGCGCGAGCTTAAAGAAGCGATTTCGACAGGGTTCCCCGTGCTGGTGGGCGAATGGTCGGGTGCGGCGATCTTTGCCAACTCGTCGGTTACGCCCGAGGGCCGCAATGCCTACGAGCGCGTGTTTATCGCCAACCAGCTGGCTTCGTTTGCGCCGGCTGCCGGTTGGTTCTTCCAAACGTGGAAGACCGAGAAGCGCATTGCAGCATGGGACGCCCGCGCGGCGCTCGGTACGCTCGAGCGCGGCATGATTGAATAGGTTGATATGACGCAAAACAGCGCCCATACGGGCAAACTCTATGTGGTCGGCACGCCCATCGGCAACCTGGGTGACCTGTCCCCGCGCGTTGGCGAGGCCTTTGCCGCCGCCGATGCCATCTGCTGCGAAGACACGCGTGTGACGTCAAAGCTGCTGATGCACCTGGGCATTTCCAAACCGCTTGTCCGTTGCGACGAGAATGTGATCGCTAGCCGCGCTGCCGGCCTGGTCGACCGTCTGCTGGCGGGGGAGACCCTCGCCTTTGCCTCGGACGCCGGCATGCCGAGCGTGTCCGATCCCGGCCAGGCGCTGGTCGAGGCGGCGCGTGAGGCCGATTTGCCCGTCGAAGTTATTCCCGGGCCCTCTGCTTGCGTCACGGCGCTTGTTTCGTCCGGCATTCCCTGCGAGCATTTTTTCTTCGAGGGCTTTTTGGGCCGAAAGCACGGCGACCGTGTGCGCCGTTTGCAGCGCCTTGCCGTGGTGCCCGGCGCACTCATCTTCTACGAGTCTCCACATCGCATCGTGGCGACGCTCGAGGCCGTGGCGGAGGTCTTTCCCCAGCGTGAGGTTGCCGTCTGCCGCGAACTCACCAAGCTGCACGAGGAGGTCTTGCGCGGGCCCGCTGACCAGCTTGCCGAGGAGCTGCGTGCTCGCGGCGAGGTAAAGGGCGAGATTGCGCTGGTCATCGCGCCGCCGAGCGAGGATGAGGAGGCCGGCATCGCGCCGGTTGGCGCTGCGGTAGCGGATCCCGACGAGGCCCTGCGCGAGGATATCCGCACCGCGCTCGAGGAGGGGGAGCCCGCCTCTGCAGTGGCCAAGCGCCTGTCTCAGAAGTATTCGCGCCGCAAGCGCGATGTCTATGCCATGGTGCTCGATATGCAATAGATGGAGGATATCCAGCCCTTGCGCTAGAATCATCCCCTGTATGCAACGTTTTTCTGGAGGACAAACCCCATGGATCAAAGCAAGCCTTCGTTCTTTATCACGACGCCCATCTACTACGTCAACGCCGATCCGCACCTGGGCACGGCTTATTCCACCATCATCGCCGACGTTCAGGCTCGCTATCGCCGCTCCGCCGGCTATAACGTTAAGTTCCTGACTGGCATGGACGAGCACGGCGAGAAGGTCGCCGAGGCCGCAGCCAAGCATGGCATGACGCCGCAGGAGTGGACCGATAGCCAAGCCCCGCACTTCAAAGAGCTTTGGAGCAAGCTCGAGATTTCCAACGACGACTTCATCCGCACCACCGAGCCGCGCCAGCATCATGCCGTGCAGTACCTGTGGGAGCGCATGAAGGAGTCCGGCTATCTGTATAAGGGCAGCTACGACGGTTGGTATTGCGTGCCCGACGAGACCTACTTCACCGATACGCAGGTTCAGAAGGGCGACGAGGAGTACGGCAGCGTTGGCCAGCATCTATGCCCCGACTGCCACCGTCCGCTTGAGCGCGTGCAGGAGGAGTCCTACTTCTTTAAGCTTTCCGCCTTCCAGGACAAACTGCTCAAGCTCTATGACGAGCACCCCGACTTTGTTGAGCCCGCATTCCGCATGAATGAGGTTCGCAGCTTTGTCGAGGGCGGCCTCAACGACCTTTCCGTGAGCCGCACGAGCTTTGACTGGGGTATTCAGGTCCCGTTTGACGAGGGTCACGTGACCTACGTGTGGTTCGATGCGCTGCTCAACTATATGACGGCCGTCGGCTACGGTGTCGACACCGACGAGGCCCGTGCCGAGCTGGCCTATCGCTGGCCCGCGCAGTTCCACATCGTGGGTAAGGACATCATCCGCTTCCACTGCGTCATTTGGCCCGCCATGCTCATGGCCATCGGCGAGGCCCTGCCCGAGCACGTCTTTGCCCACGGCTTCCTGACCGTGCGCAATGCCGAGACCGGTAAGGCCGAGAAGATGTCCAAGAGCCGCGGTAACGCCATCGCTCCGCAGGATGTTATCGACATGCTGGGTGTCGAGGGCTATCGCTACTACTTCATGACCGACGTCGTCCCCGGCACCGACGGCGCCATCAGCTTCGAGCGCATGGAGCAGGTCTACAACGCCGACCTGGCCAACAGCTGGGGCAATCTTATCTCGCGCTCGCTCAACATGAGCGGCAAGTACTTTGACGGTTGCGCGCCCGCCAAGCCTGCATCGTTCGATGCGTTCGACAACCCGCTGGCAAAGATCGCCGACGGCCTGGTCGAGCGCTACATGGCCAAGATGGACGTGCTCGATTACGGCGGAGCCAAGGACGAGGTCATGGAACTCATCCATGCCGCTAACCACTACATCGAGGACTCCGAGCCTTGGGCGCTTGCCAAGGACGAGGCTAAGGCCGACGAGCTGGCATTTGTGATCTACAACCTGCTCGAGGCCATCCGCATCGCCGCTCACCTGCTGATGCCGCTCATGCCCCAGACTTCTGCCGAGGCTCTGCGTCGCCTGTCTTGCGAGGACGAGGCCGCGAGCGACGACCTCAAGGGCATCTGCGCCTGGGGCCTGCTTGCCGGCGGTCAGCCCGTCGAGAAGGGCGACCCGCTGTTCCCGCGCCTGGGCTAAGACGTCGCACGAGTGCCATATCGGCAATTTACTGTTTAGATGTAAGGGCATGGCCGCAACGGTCCATGCCCTTTTGTTTCAAGACGCCGCCACCATGCTAAGGAGGCAACTATGACAACTTCGCCTTTGGCAAACCCCACGGCAACAAGGGAGCTGCTGGAGGAGTTTGGCCTTGCGACCAAGCATCGCCTGGGACAGAACTTCCTGATCGACAACCATGTAATTGAGCGCATTTGCGAGCTTTCCGAGCTTGCGGGCGATGAGCGCGTGCTCGAGGTTGGTCCGGGCGTTGGTACGCTTACGCTTGCGCTGCTGCAGGAGGCGGCGTGTGTCACGTCGATCGAGGCCGATCCTGAGCTCGAACCGGTGCTCGACGCCCACGCCGCCGACTACGCTAACTTCCGCTTTATCATGGGCGACGCGCTTAAGGTGGGCCCGGAGCAGATTGAGCAGGCCGCCGGCGGCGAGCCCACGGTATTTGTCGCGAACTTGCCCTATAACGTGGCGGCGACAATCATCCTGCAGTTTTTCCAGACGATGCCCGCGCTCAAGCGCGCCGTCGTCATGGTGCAAAAGGAGGTTGCCGATCGCATTGCCGCAGTGCCCGGTAACAAGACCTATGGCGGTTATACGGCAAAGCTCGGCCTGTATGCGCAGGTGACGGGTCGCTTTGAGGTGCCGCCGCGTTGCTTTATGCCGGCGCCGCACGTGGACTCGGCCGTCGTGCGTATCGACCGTGTTGACGGCGTGGTGCCCGAAGGGCTCGACCGCGACTTTGTGGCTCGCGTGATTGATGCTGCATTTGCCCAGCGTCGCAAGACCATCCGCAATTCCATGAGCGCCAACGGCTTTGCCAAGGACGTGCTCGATGCCGCCTTTGAGGCTTGCGGTATCGCACCCACCACGCGCGCCGAGACGCTTGATGTTGCCGACTTTGTCCGTCTGGCCCGGGAGCTAACCCATGACGCCTAATGCCGAACGCGTGACGTTTACCAAGAAAAAGAAGACGGTTGCTTGTCCCGTGCCCTTGGCACCGCTTGCCGACACGCATGCGCATCTGCTTTCGTTCTGGGGCAAGGATGTGCCCGAGACACTCGTGCGTGCCAAGGCGGCGGGCATCGACCTGTTGGTGACGATCTTCGATCCCATTGCCGATAAGCGCAGCGTGACGGACTATAGCGACTGGCTGACGCGCGAGATTCTGCCGATGCAGGATATCCCGCAGATCAAGTATCTTGCCGGCGTGCATCCGTATGGCGCGCCGGACTATACCGACGACGTTCACGCACAGGTCGTTGCCGCACTCGATGATCCCTTATGCGCCGGTATCGGCGAAATCGGCCTGGACTACCACATGGACTATGACGACGATATCGCGCCGGCACCCCATAACGTGCAGATTGACTGCATGGCGCGCCAGCTCGAGCTTGCCGTGTGCCGTAACGTGCCGGTGGAGCTGCATCTGCGTCACGAGGACACGGACCATGAGCGTACCTCGCACGTGGACGCCTACAACGTGCTTCGTGAGGTGGGCGTGCCCCAGGCCGGTTGTGTGCTGCACTGCTTTGGCGAGGACCGTGCCACGATGGAGCGCTTTGTGGAGCTGGGCTGCTATATCGCCTATGGTGGTGCGGCCACCTTTAAGCGCAACGACGACGTGCGCGAGGCATTTGCGGCGACCCCGCTCGACCGCATTTTGTTCGAGACGGATTGCCCGTATATGGCTCCGGAGCCCATCCGCGGTCTTGAATGCGAGCCCGCAATGATCTCCATTACGGCAAACGCGCTGGTTAACGACCGTGTCGATCGCACTGGTGAGGACGCCGAGACAATCGCGCAAGCCGCTTGGGAGAATGCCTGCAAACTTTTTCAAAAATAGTTCTTGCGTTCGTGGTGGCGCTCCGTTATTCTAATTCCTGCACGCGGGCGTGGCGGAATTGGCAGACGCGTACGGTTCAGGTCCGTATGGGGGCAACCCCATGAAGGTTCAAGTCCTTTCGCCCGCACCATTGATTGAAAGAGCTCCCAGCAATGGGAGCTTTTTTGTTATGCACGATCTCCTTGGACGGGTATCCTAATGCCAACGTGTGCCTATCAGAGGAGAGACCATGCTGTTTTCCGGTATCATCGCTGCCCTTACGAGCCTCTTGTTTCCCATCATCATTTTGTTGCTCCTGCTCCCCAACGTCTGCTATGTCGTTGAACAGCAGCACGCCGTAATCATCGAGCGCTTGGGTAAGTTCAACCGCATTGTTAACGCAGGCTTCCACATGAAGGTGCCCGTGATCGACCGCAAAGCCGCCACGGTGAGTCTGCGCACCATGAAAAACGGTTTTGGCATCGACGTTAAGACCCAGGACAACGTGACCATCGGCCTTGAGGTCTCCGCTCAGTACCACGTGAGCTACGACATGGGCGCCGGCCCGGCAGATTCGGGCATCTACAAGAGCTACTACATGCTGCAGGAGCCCGTCGACCAGATGCGCGACTTCATCACCGATGCCCTGCGCTCCTCCATCCCCGTCTACACACTCGATGAGGTCTTTGCCAAAAAAGACGATATCGCCAAGGACGTCAACGCCACCGTGTCCGAGCAAATGGCCGCCTACGGCTTCACCCTCGTGTCGACACTTATCACCAAGATCGCGCTGCCGACCGAGGTCGAGAACTCCATGAACGACATCAACGCCGCCCAGCGAAAGCGCGCCGCTGCGCAGGAGCTCGCCGAGGCCGATCGCATCAAGCGCGTTACCGAGGCGACCGCCGAGGCCGAGGCAATGGAAAAGGCGGGCGAGGGCATCGCCAACCAGCGCAAGGCCATTGCGCTGGGCATCAAAGATTCGCTCGAGATCATCCAGGAGACGGGCGTCGGCAACGATGAGGCCAACCAGCTGTTCATGTTTACGCAGTGGTCCGAGATGATGACGGAGTTCGCTCGCACGGGCAAAACCTCGACGGTCGTGCTGCCGAGTGATTTCTCGCAGTCGGCCTCGATGTTCGAGCAGATGCTGACCGCCGGCAAAGTTCAGAACGAGTCGAAGGAGTAGACGCGCGTGAAATATACCGTTGTTTGCGTTGGCAAGCTCAAAGAGCGCTTTTGGAAGGACGCGTGCGCCGAATACACCAAACGCCTAGGCGCCTATGCCAAGGTAGATATGCGCGAGGTTGCCGATATCGATCCGGCCAAGGCGGGCGGCGTGGATGCTGCGCGCGACAAAGAAGGCGCGGCGATTCTTGCCGCTCTGCCGCCTCGAGCACATGTGATTCTGCTGGCTATCGAGGGCAAGGAGCGTTCGAGCGAGGAGCTCTCGACCCGTCTCGATGACCTTATGCTGCGAGGCAACAGTGACATCGCTTTTGTAATCGGCGGATCGGACGGCGTGAACGATGCCGTGCGCGCCCGCGCCGACGAGATGCTCAGCTTTGGACGCATTACCTTGCCGCACAACCTGGCGCGCGTGGTGCTGCTGGAGCAGATCTACCGCGCTTGCAAGATTAGCCGCGGCGAGCCGTATCACAAGTAGGTCGGCAATACGAAACAATGGCGTGGGACAATGACTTTCGTTTTTGAAGAACGCATCTGAGAGGACTGTGTGATATGAAGATCGGATTTGTCGGTTTTGGCAATATGGCGAGCGCTATGGCCGATGGCTGGATTGCCGCCGGCGTGGCCGCGGGTGACATGTGCGCCTGCGCAGGCCGCTACGATGCTCTGGTTGAGCGTTGCGAGGCGCGGGGCATGGCTGCCTGCCATGATGCGGCGGAGGTTGTTGCCGCGTCCGATATCGTGGTTGCGGCGGTCAAGCCGTACATGATTGAGAAGGTCTTCGCTCCACTCAAGGATACGCTAGCCGACAAGACCATCCTTTCGGTCGCCTGGACCTGGGATAGTGCCAAGTGGGAACAGGTCCTGCCAGGTGTCGCTCATATCTCGACGGTGCCCAACACGCCGGTTTCGGTGGACGAGGGCGTTATCGCCTGCGAGAAGGCTTCCACACTTAGCGATGAGCAGCGTGCCACGGTGCTCGGTCTGCTCGGAAAGCTTGGCACGGTGGTCGAGCTCGATACGAGCCTGCTGTTTGTGGGCGGCACGGTGGGTGGTTGCGCTCCGGCATTTGTCGCCATGGCAATCGAGGCCCTGGGCGATGCAGCGGTCAAGCACGGTATCCCGCGCGCCGATGCCTATCGCATTGTGAGCCAGATGGTGCTGGGCACGGCAAAGCTGCAGCTTGCAACCGGTCAGCATCCTGCGGCGATGAAGGATGCCGTATGCTCGCCCGGTGGCGCCACCATCAAGGGCGTCGTCGCGCTTGAGGACGCCGGCATGCGCAGCGCCCTGGTCAAGGCCATCGACGCCACCCTCCAGTAAAACCTGCCATTTAGGGACAGGTTTATTTTGACAGGTATTTCCTGCGGTTTTGTCGTATGTGCGAAAAGCGCCCCGCAACTGGTTCAATTCCAGTTGCGGGACGCTTGCGTTTGCCCAGATAAAACCGACCAAAATAAACCTGTCCCTTTTTGGCGGATTAGTCCCAGGAGCCGTCTTGATCGTCCTCGGATTTGGGTCCGCGGTCGACGTAGAGCTTATGGGTGCGCTTCTCCATTACAAAGGCAAGAATCGCAAACAGTAGGATGCCGCCGGCGAAAAGGATGGCAAAACCGGTACGAGTGCCAAACAAAAAGGAAAAAACTGCGTCCATTGGGTGCCTTCTTGCGTAGTTGGGTTGGGTCGTAAACGCTCATAAGTATATACTTGCCCATACATGTACAAGGTTGCAACCTAAATGGAATGTATATCGCCGGAGGATCTAATGCTTGATATCAAGTTTGTTCGCGAGAATCCCGATGCCATCGATACCGCCATGGCAAATCGCCAGACGTCTTGGGATCGCGAGAAGTTCTTTGAACTCGACGACGAGCGCCGTGCCGTCATCACCGAGGTCGAGGAGCTCCAGGCCACGCGTAATGCCGAGTCCAAGAAGATCGGCGCTCTGATGAAGGAGGGCAAGAAGGACGAGGCCGAGGCCGCCAAGGAGGCCGTGCGCGCCGTCAACGAGAAGATTGACGGTCTGGCCGAGCGCCGCACTGCTCTCGAGCAGGAGCAGTACGACTTCATGGCTCACCTGCCCAACATCCCTTGCGAGGCCACGCCGTACGGCAAGGATGAGGACGAGAACATCGAGCGCCGTCGTTGGGGCACCCCGCGTGAGTTCGATTTCGACTTTAAGCCGCACTGGGACCTGGGCACCGACCTCGACATCCTCGACTTCGAGCGCGGCAACAAGCTCTCCGGCAGCCGCTTCACCGTTCTCGGTGGCGCCGGTGCCCGTCTTGAGCGCGCCCTCATCAACTTCTTCCTTGACACGCACACCAGCCGTGGCTTTAAGGAGTGGTGGCCGCCCATCGTCGTCAAGCGTCAGACCATGTTTGGCACGGGTCAGCTGCCCAAGTTCGAGGACGATGCCTATCACGTCTCGGGCGACAACTTCCTGATCCCCACCGCCGAGGTCGTGCTTACCAACCTGCACGCTGGCGAGGTTCTCGACGCCGACACCCTGCCGCGCCGCTACACCGCCTTCACCCCCTGCTTCCGCGAGGAGGCCGGCTCCGCTGGTCGCGACACCCGCGGCATCATTCGCCAGCACGAGTTCGACAAGGTCGAGATGGTCAAGTTTGCCAAGCCGGAGGAGTCCGACGAGGAGCTTGAGAGCATGACCGCCGAGGCCGAGTTCCTGCTGCAGCAGCTGGGCCTTCCGTATCGCGTGATTAGCCTGTGCACCGGCGACCTGGGCTTCTCTGCCCGTCAGACCTACGACATCGAGGTCTGGCTGCCGAGCTACAACGCCTACAAGGAGATCAGCTCCTGCTCCAATTGCGGCGACTTCCAGGCCCGTCGCGCCAACATCAAGTATCGCGACCCCGAGAACTTCAAGGGTTCGCGCTACCTGCACACTCTCAACGGTTCCGGCCTGCCGGCCGGCCGCACCATGGCCGCCATTCTGGAGAACTACCAGAACGCCGACGGCACCATCACGATCCCCGAGGTTCTGCGTCCTTACATGGGCGGTCTCGAGAAGATCGAGCCGGTCGCGTAACTTGGCTGCATAGGGGATATGCAAGGGCGCTCCTTCGGGGGCGCCCTATTTCGTGTGCAGGTCCATACCATGCCGTGCGGACAGCTCAATAGAAAACACACGAACAACTGTTCTGTATACAGCCATCTACCTGCTATGCTTTTGCTAAATAAGAGCGAGAGAAAGGGGACGCGATGGAGCTGTTTGATGATCGGGTGGTTTTGTTTGAGAGCGACGAGGGCGGGGAGTACCTGCTTGTAACGTGTGAGCCGTCTGGCATGGGCGGCCTGGTGGTTCGGCAGACGAGTGAGGGTCCGTTGACACAATGGTGCTTTGAGGAGTCGCCGCATGTGGTCGAGACCTTTGTGACGCACGAGGGACTTGTGGCGCTGGAGCACTTCTATGGAGTTGGGACTTCCAACCAGGTCGCGCGCATGCTGAGCATCTCGTTTGCCGATTATGATTGTGCCCAGCGGGTGAGATCGCTCCTGAGGGAACTTGACGCTAAGTTTGACGTGATCGAAAAGCCAATCGATCGTACGGGGAACGTCGGTATATGCGGAGCAGCATGACAAAACTGCGTTCCACAAAAAAGTTTGAGATTGTGCTTGACTCCAATAAGCTAAAGTGGTTTTATATGTCTTGCGCTGCGGCGTTACCTCAGCTGGATAGAGGGTCTGACTACGAATCAGAACGTCATAGGTTCGAATCCTATACGCCGCACCATTTGAGATTAAAGCTCCCGGCAACGGGGGCTTTTCTTTTGCGCCAGCTTGAGTGCTTTTGTCCAAAGGGACGATTTCCTGTCGACTCGTGTAAGATTCCGAGTAGATGTCGCGACTTATTCGCGACCACTCCTTCTCAAGCGACCGATCAGGGTGATATTTCGTGGCAGAGCGTCCGACATACAAGCTCAGGTTTCTCGATCCCAAAAAGCGCTTTCCGGCCATGCCAGAGCAGCCTGCGGGACGCTCGTATGGCGTGGTTTGGAAGCTCTTTGGCGAGGACCCGCATGAATCATGCTATGTCGTTGAATTCGTCGGCAAAAGCCATGTGTCGCTTTTGGGCTACGTAAGCGTTTCGGGTGAGGTGTACAAGGTGGACCGCCCCGTTAGCGAGGCTCCGCTGCCCAACGATCCCGACATGGAACTGGTCCTTGACGAGTCGGACTCCGGTATTGGTGAGATTATGGTGAGGGGAGCAAACGGCACGATGCGCGCGTGCGCGCGAACCGTCGGCTCTCCCGAAGGTCCCATGCGCGAACAGTCCGATCACGAGACATGGAATTCGACCCGCTCCCTTCCTTACGGCGAGTTCATGGCATCGATGTTCCTGCGCTACGTGATATTCGCTGACTCCGAAAATACCATTGCGAGCACGGCGGGCGTCGACGGTCTCGATGCGGACATGCAAAACGTTGTCGACAAGATCAAGCTCGTAAAGTTGCCCGAGCCGGTCGAGGTGTTTTTGGGCTTTAACACGGCACCGCTCCCCGATGCTATCGAGACGCTGCTTTACCGCGTTGACCATGCCGAGAATCCGAGCGGTATCGAGCGTTATGCCGCCACCCTTATGAGCGAAATTGACTTGCCCCGTCTGCGCACCATCGCTGCCAAGTCCGAGATGAGCCTGGCTCGCATTGATCGCTCAAAGATTTTCTATCTCAATTTTGATCGTAGTCTGCTGGATCAGGACGAGATTGACACGCTGCTCGCCATCGAGTGCCGTCTCAACCGTCTCTCCGGCATCCTTGAGCGCATCGGGGCCGGATTGGTCCCTGTGGCATCCTCGCCGAGCCTTGAGGGCTGTGCGCTCTTTGATGCGTGGCATATCGCCAAGACGACCAACGATGTTCCCCGACTGCTCGATACGGCCTCGAGCGATAACCCGTGGGCCAAACCGGGAACGGTTTCGTGCCAGCCGGGCGGTGAGTGGGATGTGCGTACCCGCTTCGCGCGTATTGTCGAGGCACTAAAAGTGGTCACACGGCTCGACTATACCTATCGGGCAAACGTTGCCGAGGGTATTATGCTCGTTCGGTTTGGGCACTCTGTCGTGGATGCTATGCCGCAACGTGAATACGACGCTCAAGATGACGCCTGGCGCGAGCTGGACGAGGACACGCGCGCGATCTGGGCCGCGGAGCACGATGCGCGCGTGGCACTCACGCTTGCGGCAGCGTGTTTTGCCGCGGGCACCTGCATCACGCGCTGCTATGTGCAGATTGCTGCTCCCGACAGTGGGCAGGGCGAGCGCGTTGTCGCAACATATTTCTTTGGGCGCGCGGCCTATCTGGCCGATTGCGTGTCTGTCGCCAAGGATCTTGAGAGCATGGACATGGACGATATGCCGTGCAAGCGTGTGCTTGAGGCGTATGAGTCAACCGCTCCGGAGACGATTGAGCCTGCGGAGGTTCATGCTCGTCCGCGTGATGACCATCGCACGCTGCCGCCGGCGCTGCGCGATCTGCTGCTTGCCGATACGGCTGATGAGTTGGAGGTCATGGAAGAGGACGACGACCCATACGTGGCCCGTGTTGTTGAATTGCGCGAGCAGGCAAAAGTCGACCGTACAGGTGCTTTTGAAGGCTTTTCCCGTCTTGTCGAGGAGTTGGAGGCCAAGTGCGCCGTCGCCGAGCTTTTGGCGACAGGTCCGGTTCAAACGCAGTTTTGCGATAACCAGCTGGTGCGCATGGTGCTACCGGTGTTGGAAGAAGACCGCTCTGTGCGAATCCTTCGTGCGCCCGATGCGCTGTACTTTGCCCAGCACGAGATCTGCAGCTTTTACGCCGAGCAAGAGGACTTTGAACGAGCACTGCCCGAGGTGCGCCATCTTTACGATCTGGCGCGCTCGTCCATGCAGTCGCACTTTGCGCTCATCAACGTGCTTGCGCGTCTGGAGCGCTTTGACGAGATTATCGAGGTGGCGCGCCACGGCCTACGTATTGCCAGCGATCGTTCTGCAATCGGCTACCTGTTCTATCGCTTGGCGTTTGCCTATTGGAATTGCGATCAGCTCGACCTGGCGCTGGCTTGTTACCGTCTGGTGCCGCGCGGCGAGGAGTCGGGCAGCAGCGCGCTGGAAGAAATGCAGGGCCTTATGAACGAGATGGGCGTCAGCGAGCCTCCAACGTTCGAGGAAGCGGTCGAGACCATCCGCAGGGCTGGACTCGAATTGCCGCCCGTGCCCGCGGTGGCCAACCAGCTTGCGGATGCCGCCGTGCAGCTGGTCGATAACGGCTTCTTTTTCCTGGCGCGCGGTTGCATCTTCCAAATGTGGCGCACCATGGGCAACGATGAGCTCGGCTCCCTCAATCGCTCGCTGGGGTAGTAGCGAAAACTGCAAGGAGGAAAGGCCACTGGACAATTAGAAAATTCCCTCTTGCCCAACTTCGACTGTTTGGTTACTATAGAACGGCTGTTACGGAGAGCTGACCGAGAGGCCGAAGGTGCTCGCCTGCTAAGCGAGTATGCCCCAAAAGGGCATCTGGGGTTCGAATCCCCAGCTCTCCGCCAGTAAGACTTTAAAGAAGGGTTCCGAAAGGGACCCTTTTTTAGTTGAACCACGTTAGCTGGGGATTCGAACCCGAGAGGGCACGGGCGTTAAGCAAACGCGAATGCGTTTGTAGCCCGTGGGCGAAAAGCCGCTAGGCTTTGAAGCCGGAGGGCATGCGTAGCATGCCCGGACATCCCCAGCTCTCCGCCAGTACGAATTGAAAGAAGGGTCCCATCTGGGGCCCTTTTTATTATCAAGAATGGCGGCTGGGGATTCGAACCCTCAAAAAGGAGGCATCCTTTCGGACGCCTCCTTTCAGTGGGCTTATTATTCTTGCGCCCTACACCTCAGGAACCTTGGCGACGGTCTCGCTTTCTGCCGTGAGCGGGCGGTTGTCGATGCGACGGCCCAAGCGATCGAGCTTCACGAGCAGCCATTCAATGGGATTCGGCCCTGCGCCTTCCTCGTCGGCAACCAGGTCCATGACGGCGATCTTGGTGCCGCCCTGCTTGAGCGTAACGCTGCCCACCTTGTCGCCCACATGCACCGTGCCCGAAAGATCGTCGTAGCTAACCTTTTCGGTCACCTCGCCAGCAAGGGAAAACACGGTCGCTTGCGCCGTGGGATCGGCGAGCGTGGCGTCGATCGTCTTATCCGTCCAGTCGGTTTGACCGATGCGCGCCATAAGCGGGTTGCCGTTGGCGGTCTTTTCCTGCGTGTTGGCGATCGCGACCGTCACCTTATGACCGTAGTACCAATTGGCAAGGGTTGCGGTGTCGGTAAAGCGCTGGTCGGTGGTGGTGGAGTTCAAAACGACGGTGTAGATCTCGTCGCCGTCACGGTTGTAGGCGCTCGTGAAGCAATAGCCCGCGTCGTCGGTGGTGCCGGTCTTGCCACCGATGTTGCCATCTTGGCCCAGCAAATAGTTATGCGTGTCCATGGAATGCGAATGGTCGGTGCCGTCGGCGCCCGTGACCTCGATCCAGGAATCCTCGCTCGCTACGACCTCGCGGATCGTGTCGTTTTTCATGGCCTCCTGCATCATCAGCGCTACGTCGTGTGCGGTTGAGTGCATATCGCCAGCCCACTCATCAAAGTCCAGACCATGCGGGTTTTCAAAAAGTGTACCGGTGCAGCCGAGCTTCTTGGCGCGCTCGTTCATGGCCTTCACAAATGTGGCCTCGGCGTCTTTGGTCTTAGGGTCGATCTTCTTGCCCACATATTCGGCGAGCACGATGGCGGCGTCGTTGCCCGAGGGAATCATCAGGCCGCGCAGTGCCTGCTTCACGGTGAGCTCGTCGCCTTCGAGTAGACCGGCTGTTGAATTGCCCACGGTGGCTGCGGCGTTGCTCACCGTGACCTTCTCGTCCATCTTGCAATTCTCGACGGTTAGGATTGCGGTCATGACCTTGGTGATCGAGGCAATCTTGACCTGCTCATCGGCGCTGCGGGCATAGTAGACGGTGCCGTCTTTGCCCATGACGAGGGCATTGGTCGCATCGATATCGGGCAGGTTTTCGGCCGTGATGCCGCGCGCATCGGCGGTTTTGCCGCAAACATTGTCGGTTGTGAGCACTTGGGCGCCGGCGACGGTGGGCACGCCAGCGGCAAGGGCGATAGCGCAGACAAAGCCGGCGGCAAGCTGGGCTGAGCGCTTTGCAAAAGAGGTGAGGGACTTCACAGATTTCGCTTTCGACGGGATGGTCTCTTCTGGAACTAGAGTATATCGTTTGCCGGTGTCGGCGATCATCGCGTGCGTGCGTGGCCCACATCCGCGCCCGAACGGGCACAAGGGTGCTTAAGGCCGACTTAATCACCCACGCTTGTTGTGTGTGGCATGCGCCCCCTCGGGCATAATGGAGCGCGAGAGGAGCACGCATGAACGAGCGCATTTTGGTAGTTGATGACGAAAAGGCCATCGCCGACTTGGTTGGTATCTACCTTACAAAAGAAGGCTTTGATGTACAGGTCGCCTATAGCGGGGCCGACGCTGCCAAGGCAATCTTGGAGCAGGAGTTCGATCTGGCGCTGCTGGATGTCATGCTGCCCGATATCGATGGGCTTGAGTTGCTGCGTACGATCCGTTCCAGCCATACCTATCCCGTGATCATGCTGACGGCGCGCGATGCCCAGCAAGACAAGATCGAGGGCCTTTCGCTTGGCGCGGACGATTACGTGGTTAAGCCGTTCCGTCCGCTTGAGCTCATCGCGCGCGTGCATGCTCAGCTTCGCCGCTACACCAGCTACGGTAGCCGCGCACAGGTGGCCGAGTCGCCGATCATCCAGCTCGACGGCCTGGAGATCAACCGCGATGCTCGTTCCGTAACGGTGGACGGTGCGCCGGTGCGCCTCACGCCCATCGAGTATTCCATCTTGCTGTATCTGGTCGAGCATCGCGGCAGTGTGGTGGCCGTGGAGGATCTGTTCCGCGCGGTGTGGAACGAGGATTTTATGCCCGGCTCCAACAATACGGTGATGGTGCACATTCGCCACCTGCGCGAAAAGATCGGCGACGACGCTCAAAAGCCGCGCTTTATCAAAAACGTCTGGGGCGTCGGCTACATCATCGAATAACGCTGTTCGCTTGTGAGGATCTTGATATGACAAAAGACGATAGACAGGCGTTCGAGGTACCCGATCGACTCTTTGAATACGTGAGGTCGGTCGTCGACAACCGCGCGCTTGCAACGGTGCTGCTCTTTTTGCTGAGCCTGCTGCTGATTGGCATCGACAACATCGTCGGAATCTTGGCGGTTCTGCTCATTGGCTTTTTGCTGATCGATCGATTCGAAATCGTTCGCCGCTGCGTGGTGATTGGCGGTGCCGCGTGGGCCATGACGTTGGCGATTGGCGCCATGGCGCTCGGCGGCATCGAAGGGCCGGTGCTGTTCGATGCCGGCTTTGTATTCAACATGCTTGGCTTTGTGCTGGCGCTTGCCGTGTGCGTGCTGTTCTTTTGCGGCCGCGCCCTGTACTACCAGGGCTACGAGCAGGGCGAGCAGCATGCCGATTGTGTGCTGGCCGCTCGTATTCAAGATCGCCTGATCGATCACCCCAACACCTGGGACAACATTGACGGCGACTTCTTGGAGGTCGAGGGCGCCCTTAACCGCGTGCGTGACCGTGAGCGCAAGGTGCGGCAAGCTCTGCGTGACGAGTCGCATCGCAAGGACGATCTGGTCACGTACTTGGCACATGACCTACGCACCCCGCTTGCCAGTGTGGTGGGCTATCTTTCGCTGCTGCAAGAGGCTCCTGAGCTGCCGGTTGAGCAACGTGCACACTTTACGGGCGTGGCGCTCGACAAGGCGCACCGGCTCGATGCACTCATCGAAGAGTTCTTCGATATCACGCGCTTTGACTTCCACGATATCGTGCTCACGCGCGGCTATGTTGATCTGGGGTTGCTGCTGGCTCAGGTGGCTGACGAGTTCTATCCCATCCTCAACGAGCAGCATAAGGAAGCCCAAGTTGATATTCGCGAGGACCTGACGGTGCTCGTGGATGGCGACAAGATGGCTCGCGTGTTCAACAACATCATGAAAAACGCTGTCGCCTATAGCTATGAGGGTTCAGCTATCACGATTGAGGCCAGGCGCCAAGACGATGGCGGCGTGCGCGTGCGCTTTATCAATCAGGGCGATCCTATCCCTGCGGCTAAGCTCAAGGTGATCTTTGAGAAGTTCTATCGCCTGGATGCGGCGCGTGCGACCAATCGCGGTGGTGCCGGTTTGGGCCTTGCTATTGCCAAGGAGATCATCGCGGCACACGGCGGTACCGTTGCATGTGAATCGACGCCCGAACACACGATATTCACCATCGAGCTGCCCGCCGCATAGCTAGCGTGCCCTTACAAACACTTGACAATGTGCTCACGTACGTATGAGCCGCGATTCCTACTATCGATACTGCTGAATTGATATCGATATGGAGGTGTGCGGTATGACGGCTGCTGCGGCTGTGGAGCCCAAGGAGCTTGAAGAACTCATGGAAGCGCAGGCCGAGGCCGCGCACGAGCGCGAGGTTGGGGATGCGACTCGCCCCACGGCAGAGGAACTTGCCGCCTCGCCGACGCGCATCGATGTCGAGGGCCTCGACCTGTTCTATGGCGACCACCATGCGCTCAAGGACGTGAATATCAAGATCCGCGACAAGCAGATCACCTCGTTCATCGGGCCTTCGGGCTGCGGAAAGTCCACGTTGCTGCGCTGCTTTAACCGCATGAACGACGGCATCAAGGATTGCCGCATCGAGGGCAAGATTGCGCTCGATGGTCAAGATATCCTGGGCGATTACGACATCTGCCGCTTGCGCCAGCGCGTGGGCATGGTGTTCCAGCGCCCCAACCCGTTTCCCATGAGCATCTACGACAACGTCGCCTACGGTCCGCGCGGTATGGGTGTGCGCGACCGCGTCATGCTCGATGAGCTGGTCGAGGACTCCCTGCGTCGCGCTGCCCTGTGGGACGAGGTCAAGGACAAGCTCAAAGAGTCGGGCCTGGGTCTTTCGGGTGGACAGCAGCAGCGCCTGTGCATCGCCCGCGCACTTGCCGTGCAGCCCGACATTCTGCTGATGGACGAGCCGACCTCGGCGCTCGACCCCGTATCGACGCTAGTGGTGGAGCAGCTGGCCTGCGAGCTCAAGGAGACCTGCACACTGGTGGTCGTTACGCACAACATGCAGCAGGCTGCGCGCATCTCCGACTCGGTCGCGTTCTTTTTGCTGGGCGAGCTGGTGGAGCATGCGCCCACTGCCCAGCTCTTCAAAAACCCGACCGATCCGCGCACGGCGGATTATTTGACGGGTCGTTTTGGCTGATACCATCTAGTACAGGCACCTTTAGGGTTAAGATGCGGTCATGCCGGCCGCAGAGGGGTTCAACATGATCTATTACGTCGAGGACGATGACAACATCAGGGATTTGACGGTCTATGCACTGCGCAAGCAGGGAATCGAGGCCGAGGGCTTTTCGTGCGATGGCGAGTTTAAGGCCGCCGTGGCGCGACGGGTGCCCGATGCTGTGCTGCTCGACATCATGCTGCCCGATACCGACGGCTTGGCGATTATGCGTCGTCTGCGTGCCGATCGCCTGACGGCGACGGTGCCCATTATGATGCTCACCGCCAAGGACACCGAGCTCGACAAGGTCATGGCGCTCGATGGCGGTGCCGACGATTACCTGACCAAGCCGTTCTCGCTTATGGAACTTGCGAGCCGCTGCCGCGCACTGCTGCGTCGCGGCGGCATGGTCAAGCAGGCGAGCGATGTGCTCAGCGTGGGCGACATCGTGCTTTCGCCCAGCCATCGCGAGGTGACCGTGGCCGGCGAGCCGCTTAAGCTCACCCTGCGCGAGTTCGACCTGCTCGAGTACCTCATGCGCAAGCCCGGCGTGGTCTTTACCCGCGAGTCGTTGCTGCAGAGCGTGTGGGGCTGGGACTTCGACGGCGGTTCGCGCACCGTCGACGTGCACGTGCAGACGCTTCGCCAAAAACTGGGCGAGCATGCCAGCGCCATCGAGACCGTGCGCGGCGTGGGCTACCGCTTGGCCGAGCCTTCTGCCGGTGATGGTGCCGAAGGCGACGACACCGCGGCCACCGCATCGGAGGAGTAACCCGTGGTCTTCGCCCCCCAGGGAAAACATACGCTGTCGCACCGCGTTTTTGTGACGATCTTTGTCTGCGCCATGGCAGTTATCGTGGCGTTTACGGTGCTGGGTGCGTTCTTTGTGCAAAACACCTTGGCGGATGCCACGAGTGCCAATCTGGCGCAGGAAACCGAGCTCATTGCTGCCGCCCTCGACGAGCAGCAGGAGCCCATTCCGTTCTTGCGAAGCCTCGATCGCGAGGATCTTCGTATCACGCTGATCAATAAGGACGGATCTGTTGCCTACGACAACGAGGCGTCGCCTTCCACACTGCCCAACCATGGCGATCGCCCCGAGGTCATCGAGGCCTTTGAGAGTGGTTCGGGTTCCGCGGAGCGCGCAAGCTCTACACTCGACGAGATTATGCTGTATCGCGCCGTCACCCTTGATAACGGCCAGGTCGTTCGCTTGGCGCAGGCCCAGCCTGGCGTTGCGGCGATTTTGCTGTCGATGCTGGCGCCGATGCTGCTTATCGCAGCAGCGGGTGCAGTACTCTCGTTTTTTATGGCGCGCCGTGAGTCCCGTGCCATCATCGCGCCGTTGCAAGAGGTGGATTTGGATCACCCACGCCGTAGCTATGAGCACGCCTATGCCGAGATGGTCCCCATGCTTGAGCGTATCGAGTCGCAGCGCCAGGAACTCAAGCGCCAAATGGCGGTGCTAGCGGACAACGACCGTATGCGCCGCGAGTTCACGGCGAATATCACCCATGAGCTCAAGACGCCGCTTACGGCGATTTCGGGCTATGCCGAGCTCATCGCAAACGGCATGGTCGAGGGCGAGGACGACCTGCGCAACTTTGGCGGTCGCATCTATCGCGAGGCGGGCCGTCTGGCGGCACTCGTCAACGATATCCTTACGCTATCGAACTTGGACGAGGCCGAGCGTGCGACCGAGGGCGAGGCGGTGCCCATTGGGTCCACGGAGCCCATTGAGCTCTCCCGTGCCATCTTGACGGTGGAGCAGCGTCTTGAACAGGTCGCCCGTCAGGCGAATGTGACGATAAGTCATGAGACCAAGCCCGTGGTCATCGAAGGCGTGTCGCGCTTGATCGACGAGCTCATCTATAATCTGGCAAGCAACGCCATCCGCTACAACCGACCCGGCGGTACGGTTACGCTGCAGTGCGGTACCGACGACGAGGGCCATCCGTTTCTCGCGGTCGCCGACACGGGAATCGGCATCGCACCCGAAGAGCAGGGCAAGGTGTTTGAGCGGTTCTATCGCGTGGACAAGAGTAGGTCCAAGGCACGTGGCGGAACTGGCTTGGGGCTTGCCATTGTCAAGCATGCCGCCCTGTATCATCACGCAACGCTCGATCTGTCGAGCGAATTGGGCGTGGGAACCACCATTACGGTGACGTTTCCCGTGCAGCAGGACGAGCCGTTTGCGTAGCGGCAACGATATGGATATTGACGTGAACGCCGCATCTGTCTTTCGGATGCGGCGTTGTTGTTGCGCAATTTTACGGACGCTTCCGGCATTTTTACCGTAGAGGCTGTTTCTTATGTATAGAGTTTGGTCTCGGTAAAAAGATGCGATAACATACGGACAGTTTTGTCAATACGAACTGGGGAACTGAAAGGCAAGCTGCATGACCCTTCTCGAATTGTTCCAGCTGCTGAAAAAGCACCTTAAGCTGGTCATCACCCTTCCGGTGGTTTGCGCGATCGCCATGGGCATCGTGTCCTTCGCTGCGATGGATAACACCTACACCGCCACGACGAGCATGTACATTCTCGCCAAGACCGACGATAGCGGTCAGATGAGCTACAACGACCTCTCGGCGAGCCAGATGCTTTCCAACGATATCGCCACGCTGCTCGATAGCGATAGCGTTAAGAGCGGCGCTGCCAATGAGCTGGGCCTTTCCGATCTGGATGACTACAAGGTCTCTGTTTCCTCCGAGACGACCACGCGCGTTATTACGCTTTCGGTCACCGGCACCGATGCCAAGGAGACGGCTGAGGTCGCTAAGGCCATGGCCAGCTCGGTGAGTACGGTCGCCCAGAACGTCGGCGCTGCCCAGAGCATCAACGTTATCGACGAGGCCAAGACCCCCGAGGCCCCCAGCGGTCCCAAGCGCATGCTGTACGTTGCCGTCGCGTTCCTCGCGGGCATCTTTATCGCAGTTGCCTATGTCGTCCTGGCAGACATGCTCAACACCCGCATCCGCGGTGCCGAAGAGGCAGAAGAGCTCCTGGGTATTCCCGTTGTTGGCCGAATTCCGGCTATGAAAGGTGGTAAATAGGCATGGCTAAGGCAAAGAACACCGATAAGCTCGTTGTACAGAATGCCGCCAAGACCCTTCTGGCCAACATCCGCTTTGCGAGCGTGGACGACCCCATTCGTACCATCACCGTTACGTCCTCGATTCCCAACGAGGGCAAGTCTACGGTTTCCATCAACCTTGCTCAGGCAATCGCCACGAGCGGCAAGTCTGTGCTCCTGGTCGAGGCCGATATGCGCCGCAGGTCTCTTTCCGATATGCTCGGCGTCCGTTCGCGCGGCGGACTCTACGCGGTCCTGTCCGAGCAGATCTCCATCGACCAGGCAATCGTCGAGACGGGTCAGAAGAACTTCTACTTCCTCGATGCCGAGCCGCACATTCCCAATCCTGCCGACATCATCGTCTCCCATCGTTTTTCCAAGCTGGTAAAGGCGCTGTCTGCTAAGTTCCAGTACGTTATCTTCGACGCTCCTCCGGTCGGCACCTTCATCGATGCTGCCGAGATTGCCAGCCTGACCGACGGTACGCTGTTCGTGGTGCGCGAGGACTTTACCAAGCGCGAGGAAGCACTCAATGCAATCGGTCAGCTCAAAAAGTCCGAGAAGGTCAAGCTCATCGGTACCGTTATGAACTACTGCGAGACCGAGACCAGCGAGTACTACTATTCTTACTACACCAAGGACGGTAAGAAGGTAAAGAAGGGCTCTGGCGATCAGGGCGCTTCCAAAAAGGGTATCTTCACCAACCGAGCAAACGTTTAGTTGATTAAGGCCGACCTATGCGTGACATTCATTGCCATATTTTGCCGGGTGTAGACGACGGCGCCGCCGATCTCGATGAGAGCTTGGCGATGCTCGAGGCTGCTAAGCGGGCCGGCGTTACCAGGATTGTCTGTACTCCGCACTGTCGTGATCCTTACTTTGATTACGACAAAATGTGGGATGCCTTTGAGCTGCTGCGTGATAACGCAGATGGTTTTCCGCTTCAGATGGGCTTTGAGGTCAACCATCGTAAGCTTGTCGAGCTTGGTATTGATGCCGCGGAGCACTTGCATTTCGATGGGACCAATGAGTTTCTGCTCGAGCTTTCGACGCATGCCGATGCGTATGCGTTTAGAGAGTACGAGAACACGATTTACGATTTGCAGTGCCTTGGCTACCAGGTGATCATCGCCCATCCTGAGCGCTATCGCGCCGTCCAAAAGGATGTGAGCGTGGCGGAGCGTCTGGTCGATATGGGTTGTAAGCTGCAGGCTTCGGCGGACTTTATTGCCGGCGGTCGTTTTGGTCGCGAGAAAAAGCCCGCACAGCGCCTGTTCGATCAGAACCTGTACAGCTTTATCGCGAGCGATGCCCATAACGTGGGTCATTACGACTGCCTGGCAAAGGCTCGCGCGAAGTTCAGCGTGCGCGGAGCTCATTTTCGCTAAAATCTGTCCCTAACGTTCGCATTGAATGAAGGGGCAGCCATGGATATCCAACTTAAGACGGGATGCTTTGAAGACGCGGCGCTGGTGCGCCGCGTCGTTTTTATGGATGAGCAGGGCTACGAGAATGAGTTTGACGCTATCGACGAGGCTCCGAGCTGCATCCATGTGACGCTGTACGTGGACGGCGAGCTCGCCGGTTGCTCGCGCGTGTTTCCCGAGGAGCTGGAGCGCGTAGCCGATGCGGAGGCACCGGTGTCGCCGGCGTGCGATATGGATGAAGGTGTTGCGGCGGGGGAGACCTACATTATGGGACGCGTCGCGGTGCTGCCCTCGATGCGCCGTCGTGGCTTGGCAAGCAAGATCGTCGAGGCCAGCGATGCCGCCGCGCGCGATGCCGGTGCCAAGCTCATAAAGCTGCACGCTCAAGAATATGTCCTGCCGCTCTATGCCAAGGCGGGCTACACGCAAATCGCGCCGGTGGACTATGAGGACGAAGGCCAGCCCCATGCCTGGATGGCCAAACGCGTGAGCGACAGATAGAGACGTTCCTTTTCGGCCGGCAGTAGGGGACACTCCTTGGCAATCGACGCATGGGCGCCCCGACATACAGTTTTTCGATTCCGTATGTATATATGCGCGCTAATGGGTTATAAAATCTAAGTCTGAACATAGCAGGTCTGCAATGCGGCTCGGGCAACCGAGCCGTTTTTGCGGGCAGGGGTAGCGCGAAAGGACTGCACATGCGTCAATTTAAGACCGAGAGCAAAAAACTGCTCGACCTCATGATCAACTCCATCTATACCAACAAGGAAATCTTCCTGCGCGAGCTTATCTCCAACGCGAGCGATGCCGTCGACAAGCTCAACTTTAAGAGCCTGCAGGATCCGAGCGTCAAGCTTGACCAGGGCGACCTGGCCATTCGCGTCTCTTTCGATAAGGACGCCCGCACCATCACGATCTCGGATAACGGTATCGGCATGACCGCCGAGGAGCTCGAGCGCAATCTGGGCACCATCGCCCACTCCGGCTCTGAGGAGTTTAAGACCGAGAACGCCGAGCAGCAGGGCTCCGATGTCGACATCATCGGCCAGTTTGGCGTGGGCTTCTACTCCGCCTTTATGGTCGCCAGCCACGTGAAGGTCGTCAGCCGCGCCTATGGCGAGGACGCCGCTCACGTGTGGGAGTCCGACGGCCTTGAGGGCTACACCATCGAGGGCGGCGAGCGCGCCGAACACGGCACCGACGTTATCCTGACGCTGCGCGAGAACGAGAAGCTCGATGCCGACGGCGAGGCCGAGACCTACGATCGCTTCCTGACCGAGTGGGGTCTCAAGAGCCTGATTCAGCAGTACAGTAACTATGTGCGTTACCCGATCCAGATGATGGTGTCCAAGAGCCGCCAGAAACCCAAGCCCGAGGACGCCGGCGACGATTACAAGCCCGAGTACGAGGACTACCAGGAGCTCGAGACCGTCAATTCCATGACACCGATCTGGAAGAAGCACAGCTCCGATGTCGAGCAGAAGGACTACGACGAGTTCTACAAGTCCACGTTCCACGACTTTGACGATCCTGCGCGCACCATCAGCTTCCACGCCGAGGGCACGCTCGAGTATGACGCCCTGCTGTTTGTGCCGGGACGCGCGCCGTTCGATCTGTACAGCAAGGACTACGAGAAGGGTCTGGCGCTCTACAGCTCCAACGTCCTGATCATGGAGAAGTGCGACGACCTGCTGCCCGACTACTACAACTTTGTCCGCGGCGTCGTGGATTCCGCCGACGTGTCGCTCAACATCTCGCGCGAGACGCTGCAGCAGAACCGTCAGCTCAAGGCCATCGCCAAGCGTGTGGAAAAGAAGATTACCGCCGACCTTGAGGATATGCGTGACAACGACCGCGAGGCCTACGAGAAGTTCTTTGAGAACTTTGGCCGCGGTCTTAAGTACGGCATCTACTCGAGCTATGGCATGAAGGCCGATGAGCTCGCCGACCTGTTGCTGTTCTGGTCTGCCAAGGAACAGAAGATGATTACCCTGGCCGAGTATGCCAAGGGCATGCCTGAGGATCAGAAGGCCATCTACTACGCCGCCGGCGACTCGCGTGAGCGCTTGGCCAAGATGCCCGTGGTAAAGGGCGTGCTCGACCGCGGCTATGACGTGCTGCTGCTGACGCAGGATGTGGATGAGTTCACGTTCCAGGCTATGCGTGAGTACGTTGCCGCCGATATGCCCAAGATCTACGAGGACGATGCTGCCCGCGAGGCTGCCGAGAAGGCTGTGGCCGACGGTGCCGAGCCCGAGGTCGAGGATCGTCATCTAGAGCTCAAGAACGTTGCGACCGGTGATCTTGACCTGGCGACCGAGGACGAGAAGAAGGAGGCCGAGGACGCCACCAAGGAGAACGAGGACCTCTTTAGCGCTATGAAGGAGGCGCTCGGTGACAAGGTCGAGAAAGTCGCCGTCTCCGCGCGCCTGACCGATGCCCCCGCTTGTATCACCACCGAGGGCCCACTTTCGCTCGAGATGGAGAAGGTGCTCCAGAAGGGACCCGAGGGCGCGCCCGACGGCATGCCCAAGAGCCAACGCGTGCTCGAGCTCAACGCCAAGCACCCGGTCTTTGACAAGCTTGTCGCTGCCCAGAAGGCAGGCGACGCCGACAAGATCAAGCAGTACTCCGGTCTGCTCTATGACCAGGCTCTGCTGGTCGAGGGCATCCTCCCCGAGGACCCCGTAGCCTTCGCAGCCGCCATTTGTGAACTTATGTAATTGGTTCCGCCGTTCTAACGAACGGCGGACCGGTCGACGCTGCCCTCAGTTCCGCCGTTCTAACGAACGGCGGACCAGTCGACGCTGCGCGGGCGCCAGAGCGACAACTTGTCATTCAAAGAGGACGGCATGACCAGAAGGTCTATGCCGTCCTCTTTTCATGCCAATTTGTTCGCTCTGGCGCCCGCTCGCTGGCATTGCTAAAACATCGATGTTACCGTGGTCCAAACTAGTCGTTGGGGGCGTTCTTGTTTGACCAGTCGTTTAAGAACGTCCCCGATGACTATTTGAATTGCTAATTTGTGCGGGTTGTGGTTTTGTGACCTGCTGAAATTAAAGATACTGTACAACTGTACGTTAATTCGTCTTCGTAGTATATTGCTACCCGCAAAACTCAATACCATTGTGCTCTGAGACGCTAAAGCGCTTACGTACAATGGTTATCGATAGTACGATTCGATTCAACGACAGGATGGATGGTCCAAGCGTGAGTCTCGGCAGCAAACTATCCAATGCAAAGGTCTCCTTTGCGATATTTAAGCGCGACATTAAGCGACTGCTTGTGAACCCCGTCGCCTTGGTGGTTACCCTTGGCGTGTGCGTTATTCCCTCGCTGTATGCCTGGTACAACATCGTGGCCAACTGGGATCCGTACGGAAACACCCAGGGCATCAAGATTGCCATCGCCAACAACGATCGGGGCACCCAAAACGACCTGGTGGGCGAGCTCAACGCGGGCGATCAGGTCGTCGATCAGCTCAAGGAGAACGATCAGCTGGGCTGGACCTTCGTCGATTCTGCGGCCGATGCCAAAGAGGGCGTCGAGAGCGGTGAGTACTATGCGGCCATCGTAGTCCCCAAGAACTTCTCGGATAACCTGGTTTCGATGCTCGACGGCAACTACCATCAGCCCAAGCTTACGTACTACGTCAATGAGAAGAAGAGCGCTATTGCGCCCAAGGTTACCGACACCGGTGCAAACACCATCGAGGAGCAGATCAACTCGGAATTTGTCTCCACGGTGGGCGAGACCGTTGCCAGTATTGCCAAGGATGCCGGAGTCGATTTAAAGGACAAGGCAACCCAGACTCAGGATTCGTTGGCCGGTTCGGTATCAGAGGCTTCCGATACGTTGGGCGAAGTGCGTGATTCGATTGGCGACATGAATGCCGCCATCGATAAGACGAGTGGTTCCATTGCCTCGGCAGATGCGGCACTTGCCGGTCTGCAGGGTCAGGCGCCGTCGCTGACGCAGGCGATCTCCCAGGGCAATGACCTGCTGGGCGAGGCTCGCGCCACGGCGGGCAACTCTGTCGCCTCGCTCTCCAAGGCGCTCTCGGAAGGCAGCCTTGCGCTCACCAAGACGTCAGCCTCCGCAAACGCTGCGATTGGCAAGCTGACGGGCACGGTCGCATCTACGACTACCCGTATCGACAACTCGCTTGAGTCTCTCCAAGCGACGATCGACCACAATAAGGCCGTTATCGGGCACTTGGAAATTCTCGTCAATGACACGTCGACAGGTTCCAAGGAAATTGACGCGCGCATTGTATCGATCATCGATTTGCTCCGCGAGCAGAATGAAAAGCTTCAGAGCATCAAGGACGGTCTGTCTGCGCAGTCGAGCGCCATGGCGAATGACGCTGCGGCTGTCTCGGGTGCCAGCGACGCTATCAATAATGCAATTCAGACCGGTGCGACCAACCTTGGCCAGGCTCAGACGGACCTGGGTCAAAACGCGCTGCCGAAGGTCTCGAGCGCACTTGATTCGTTTGCCGCCGTCTCGGGTGATCTGACGGGAATCGTGTCTGGCCTCACGCCTACTATTGCAAGTGCGCGCGGTACACTTTCGCAACTCAACGCCACGCTCGGTCAGGCCAAGACCACGCTGTCCCAGACCGATGCCTCGCTTGCCAAGGTCCAGGACAAGCTCGCAACCGCCGCCAACGACATCGCGGCGCTACAGACCTCCGAGTCCATGGGCGAGCTGGCCGGCCTGATGGGCGTCGACGTCGATGATGTTGCAGACTTCATGGCATCTCCGGTCGAGCTGACCTCAAAGTCAATTTACCCGGTCAAGAGCTTTGGTTCGGGCATTGCCCCGTTCTATACCAATCTGGCGCTGTGGGTGGGCGGCTACGTGCTTATCGCCATCTACAAGCTCGAGGTCGACCGCGAAGGCATCGGCAGCTTTACCGCGCGTCAGGGCTACTTTGGCCGCTGGTTGCTCCTGGTGATCCTGGGCGCGTTGCAGGCCATCATCGTTACGGTAGGCGATCTGGTGATCGGCGTGCAGTGCGTCAGCCCGCTGCTGTTCGTGCTGGGCGGCATCGCCATCTCGTTCACCTACGTCAATATCATCTATGCGCTGTCCACCACGTTTAAGCATATCGGCAAGGCTATCGGCGTCATTCTGGTTATCGTGCAGATCCCGGGTTCGTCGGGCATGTACCCCATCGAGATGATGCCAGGCTTCTTCCAGTGGCTGCACCCGCTGCTGCCCTTTACCTACGGCATCAATCTGCTGCGCGAGACGGTCGGCGGCATGTATTCGTTCAACTACCTGTTTAACCTGTGCATTCTGGGCGTGTTCTTGATCGTGGCGCTCTTTATCGGTCTGCAGCTGCGTCCGCTGCTGCTCAACCTTAACCTGCTCTTTGATAAACAGCTTTCCACGACCGGTATGATGATTTGCGAGTCCAACGACCTGCCGCGCCAGCGCTACTCGCTGCGCACAGCCACGCGTGTCATGCTCGATTCCGATTCGTACCGTCGCGAACTGCTCGATCATGCGGTCGCCTTTGAACATCGCTACCCGTACTACATCAAGGGCGGTTTTGCCGCCGTGGTGGGCGTTCAGGTCCTGCTCTTTGTCCTGTCGACGGTTCTCGATATCGACAATAACGGCAAGATCATCCTGCTTGTCATTTGGATCATCTCGGTTATTGCCATCTGCGGCTGGCTTATCAATATCGAATATATCCGCGCGAGCCTCAATACCCAGATGCGCATCTCGGCGCTTTCGGATGAGGACCTGCGTCGCGAGATGCGCGAGCACACGGCCGCCATTCCTGCCGCCCGCCACATGTTTGGCCTCAACGCCAGCGAGCGTGGTGCCAAGGGCGGCGATCAGTCCACGGGCCGCTTGCCGCATATCGGCTCGCACCATAAATCTCAGGGCAGCGACAGCACAGCCACAAATGATGGAGATACCACCGCGCTTGGCAAGCACTCCAAAGGAGGTGAGGCATAAATGAAGAACATCCTGCATCTGTTTAGGCGCGATGTCCAAAACGTGTCTCGCTCCGTGATCGGCTTGATTGTCGTGATGGGCCTCATTATCGTGCCGTGTCTGTACGCGTGGTTTAACATCGCCGGCAGCTGGGATCCGTACGGCAACACCGGCAATCTTAAGATCGCCGTGGTCAACACCGATGAGGGTTACGAGAGCGATCTGATTCCCGTCGAGGTTAACGTGGGCGAAAACGTGACCGCCACCCTACGCGGCAACGAGAGCTTCGATTGGGTTGTGCTTAACGATCGCGAAAAGGCTATCGAGGGCGTTAAGTCGGGCGCGTACTATGCTGCCGTCGTTATCCCCAAAACGTTTAGTGCCGATATGATGACGCTTTTCTCGACCGACGTGAAACACGCCGATATCGAGTTTTACGAGAACCAGAAGGCCAACGCCATCGCGCAGATCGTGACCGAGAAGGGTTCAAGCGCCGTTCAGAACCAGGTTAACGAATCTTTTACCGAGACCATTACGAGCATCGGTCTTAAGACGGTGTCCAGCCTGCTCGATTACATGAGCACCGACCAGGTCAGCAACTTTATCGCCAACCTGTCCTCGACGCTCGGCGATTCGATTGAGGACCTGCAAGACGTTCAGGCTAATGCTTCGTCGCTGGCGGGCATTTTGAGCTCTACGTCCGATTCGTTGACGTCGGCGAGCGGTATGCTCCAGCAGACGGGTACGGTCGATGAGTCGACCAAGCGGTTGATGGAGCATGCCAAGAGCGGCATGAGCGATTCCAAAGAAGCGCTGAAGGCCGCCAACGACGCCATCAACGCCGCGATTGACGGAAGCGCTGGCTCGTTCGACAACGTGTCCGCCGAGCTTGCGAAGGCATTCGATGCCGCGAATCAGCATGTTGACCTTACGGTGTCTCAGCTCAACGATGCCGCGGCGGCGCTCAATACACGTGCCGACGATATCGACGCCACGGCCGACCAGCTCCGCGGCTTTGCCGAGCAGGTCAGTGACGAAAAGCTCCAGGAGAGCCTCAAGTCTGTGGCAACATCGCTGAACAGGATCGCGGTGGAGTATCGCAACAGCGCCAAGGACCTGACGGCAACTGCTAAGTCCCTTTCTGACAGCATGGCAGAGGTCAACAGCACGCGTGCCGAAGTCGACCAGGCCATCGCCGATGCCAAGGCGGGCATTTCGGGCGCCAAGTCCGACTACGACTCCACGTTCTCGGTCAAGGCAAAGGAGCTCAAGAAGACGGTTTCAGGCATCCTGGACTCGCTGGATGGCATCTCGGGCGATCTGAATAGCGCCGTAGACGGCCTGACCGATGCATCCGGTTCGCTGGCAAAGGGCCTCTCCAAGGCTGCAAAGCTGGTCAACAAGGCTTCCGATCAGCTGGGTGAGGCGTCCGATAAGATCAGTGCCTTTAAGGACGAGCTCGACGGTGCCCTTATGTCGGACGATCTGGCCACGATCAAGACGATGATTGGCAATGATCCCGAGGGTCTGGCCGTGTCGCTTTCCGGTCCCGTCGCGCTCGATCGCAAGCCGGTCTATCCGATCCGCAATTACGGTTCGGCCATGGCGCCGTTCTATACGATCCTGTCGCTCTGGGTCGGCTCGATCGTGCTAGCGGCCATGATGAAGGTCTCGGTCGACGATGAGCTTATCAACGAGCTCATCCCCGTGCGCTTGCACGAGATCTACCTGGGCCGCTACCTGTTCTTTGGCGGTCTGGCCCTGCTGCAGGCAACGCTCGTGTGTGCGGGCGACATCCTGTTCTTTGGCATTCAGTGCGATAACCCATTGCAGTTTGTGCTGGCGGGCTGGGTCGCGAGTCTCGTGTTCTCCAATATCGTCTACACGCTTACGGTGTCGTTTGGCGATATCGGCAAGGCTTTGGCCGTTGTGCTGCTGGTCATGCAGGTCGGCGGTTCGGGCGGTACGTTCCCCATCGAGATGACCGGTCCCGTGTTCCAGGCGATCTATCCGTTCCTGCCGTTTACCCACGGCATCAACGCCATGCACGCCGCCATGGCCGGTGCCTACCATATGGAGTACTGGGTTGAGCTGGGTATTCTGGCGAGCTATCTGATTCCGTCGCTGGCCCTGGGCGTCGTCTTCCGCCGCCCGGTTATCAAAGCTAACGACTGGATCATCGAAAAGCTGGAATCAACAAAGCTAATTTAGTGCGGCAACGTTAACGCTGACGCAGCACTAATGCCAGCGAGCGAGCCGCATTTGCGCCAAGGTGACGTGAAATGAAAGGGCGCTGACCTTCTGGTCGCGCCCTTGAAATTGAACGTCAGATTGGCGTGAATGCGGCTCGCGCAGCGTCGGCCGGTCCGCCGTTCGGCAGAACGGCGGAATAAAACTATTTCACGTCACCTTGCTCGCTTGGGGCCGTTTTCGCTGACGTTGACGGAACATCGAGGTTATTCAAGTCGGTACTTTAGCGGGCTGGATTGCACGGGCTGCTTGGTTGTTGCTACAGTAGCGGGGCGTGCCGGGGGTCCGGTGCGCCCTGTTTTTATTTGACCATGAGGCGGCACGCAGCCATACGCGTGCGGACACCACGCCCAGATTGAGTGCGAGGATGTTCCATGGCCCAATACGCTGCCAACGAAATCGAAAACTTGCCCGATAGCCCAGTAGCCCGTGAGGATTTGGGCGCGGGCGGTATTCCCCGGGGCGCCGGCGCACGCTCTCCGCTGTTCTGGAAGGTTCTGCTCCTTTCGGTGGCGGTCATCTGGGGCTACTCCTTTACCACTATGAAGGACGCACTCGGCACCATTCCGGTGTTCGCGCTGCTCTATGTACGTTTTCTGCCCGCAGCGTTGGTCATGTTTGCCGTCTTCCACAAGCGCATCATCGCGCACCTCAACGCTCGCAACCTGATCGTTGGCCTGAGTATGGGCGTGCTCATGTGGGCGGCCTATGCGTTGCAGACGGTCGGTCTGGCACATACTACGGCGGGCAAGAATGCTTTTTTGACGGGCACGTATTGCATCCTTGTACCGTTCGCGAGCTATTTTCTGAGCGGCGAAAAACTCACCCGTTATAACCTGGGCGCGGCGCTGCTGTGCTTGGCGGGCATTGGTTTGGTGGCGCTCGATAGCGTTGAATTCAACATCGGTGACGTCATTACGCTGGCGGGTGCGGCCTTTTTCGCCATCCAGATGGCGGTGACTGCCAAGTACGGTCGCAAAATGGACATTAACGTCATCACGTTTTGGATGTTTGTGGGCAACGGCGTGCTGAGCCTGGCAACGTCGCTGCTATTCGAGACCCAAGCGCCTCTGTCCGTTTGGACGCCGAGCTTTATCAGTGCGATGGCGTTTCTCTCGGTGGGCTGCACATGCGCGGCTCTGCTCATCCAAAACGTCGGCCTGGCGCATGTCCCGGCCTCGACGGGCTCGCTGCTCCTTTCGATGGAGTCGCCTTCGGGTGTGCTGTTCTCGGTGCTGCTGATGGGGGAGGCGCTCACCTCGCGCCTGCTCGCCGGCTTCGCGCTCATCTTCCTGTCGATTATCTTGAGCGAGACTCACTTCGATTTTTTGCGTCGAAAGCCGCGCCCGCAATTGTAAACAACTTGTTGCGCCGCCCTCCTGGGGCGGCATTTTTTATGCCTCGCCCTTAAAGTAGTACCTTGCACTTTACGCTATCAAAGTGCTTGCTGCAAAAACGATACTGGAGGGCATCTATGGCACCAGCTTTGTCCGATCTTCAACCGCAATCAGCGCCCAAGGCCACCGCAGCGGCGCAGACCGCTATCGGTGACGGTCTTGTTGCAGAAGCTCAGGCTTTTGCAGACGAGCTCGCTGCGTGGCGACACGATCTCCACCAGATGCCCGAGCTGGGTAATAGCCTCCCACAGACCTCTGCGTATATCCAAGCGCGCCTGACCGAGATGGACATCCCATTTGCCACGCTCGTCGATGGTTCCTGCGTTGTGGGCCTTGTCGGCGCCGGTGCCGCCGCGGCCCAGGGCAATGGCGTCTGCACGGACGAACAAGCCGGTACGGTCATCATGCTGCGTGGCGACATGGATGCCTTGCCCGTTGCCGAGGAATCCGGCGAGCCCTTTGCATCCACCAACGGCTGCATGCACGCTTGCGGTCACGATATGCACGCGACGGCGCTGCTTGGTGCGGCTCGTATGCTCAAAGCGCGCGAGGCAGAGCTTGTTGATGCCAACGCCACGGTTAAGTTGCTGTTCCAGCCGGGCGAGGAAACCTTTGAGGGTGCCCGCGCCGCCATCGCCGACGGTCTGCTACGGAACCCGCGTCCTCAGGTCGCCTTTGCCATGCATGTCAATAGCCAGTCGCCGCTTGGCCTGGTGCTTTACGGCAGTCCGGCGCTCTCGGGCGTGTACGGTTTCCGCGTCACGCTGCAGGGCAAGGGCGGTCATGGCTCGAGCCCCGAGATCTGCATCGACCCCATTACGGCGGGTGTGCACGTGCATCTGGCACTTCAGGAGCTCATCTCCCGCGAGGTGCCGGCGGCCAAGGAGGTCGCGCTTACCGTTGGCAAGTTCGCCGGCGGTCAGGCCGCAAATGTCATCCCCGACACTTGTGTGCTCGAGGGAACGCTGCGTGGCTTCGACGTCGAGCTCATGGAGCACCTCAAGACCCGCATCGCCGAGGTCGTCAAAGGTGTTGCCACGACCTATCGCACGCCGGCGACTATCGAGACGCTCTCGGATGTTCCCCCGCTCGTACTCGATGACGACATGACCCAGGCGTCGCTTGGCTACGTGGGCGTGGTGCTGCCCAAGGCCGCCTTCCTGCCGCTGTTCCACGCCATGGCGAGCGAGGACTTCGCGCTGATCTCGAGCGAGATCCCGAGTGCGTACTTTACCGTGGGCGCAGCTGTGACCGATACGGACGAGCATTTTGCCCAGCACCATCCCAAGGCACGTTTTAACGATGCCGAGCTGCCGCTCGGTGCTGCGGCCTATACCGCCGTCGCTTTGGGCTATATCGCCGACCACCGGTAGCATCCAACCTTGCCTTTCAAGCCTGCGGGCATGGCCATAAGGCCTATGCCCTTGTCTTTCAAGGCAATCTTGGGCACTACCGGCGCCCGGCGCCGGCTATTCGTTTGTTAAATAAGGAGAAGTATGCCCCAGCAGCGTAAGTTCTTCCCCGGCTGGCTCGTGGTGGCCTCCGGCTTCGTGATCATGGCCACGTGCTACACGATTTTCGTCAACTGCATGAGCCTGTTCCAGCCGCTCATCGTCAGCGACTTGGGAATATCTCTTGCGCAGTACAACATCTCCAATGCGATCTCTACCGTGGTGAGCGTTATCGGATCGCTTGTCATTGGCCATGTTGCCGATAAAGTAAGCGGTCGCGTTTTGGGCTCCCTAACCGTTATCGCCACCTCGGCGGTGCTCGCGGGCATGAGCTTTGTGGGTGAGCTTTGGCAGGTCTATGTGCTCTTTGCCGTCTCGGGCTCCTTTGCGAGCGCCTGGATCGTGTGCCTGGTGTGTTCTGTTGTCATGCTCGTATTCCTGCTGGCCTCGGAGCCCATCGCCGCCAAGCTGCGCGCAAGCGTGGCGGGGGAGTAGGCGTCCGTCGCTCTTTTCTGTTCGCCCCGTTCTGTCCGTGGCCGCCTTGGAAGCCGAATGGATGCTCGTACCATCATTCGGTTTCCAAGGCGGCCACGGGCCTACGAAATGATCCCTATTCCTCCGTCCCCAAGGGATCACGTGATCCGAAGGGGACGGAGGAAAACGGATCGCAAACAGCGGCGGCGCGTCTGGCCGAACGAGTCCCCATACCCTCGTTCGGTCAGACGCGCCGCCGCTGTTTGTATTTGTGCCGTATAATGACCGTTACCTATGACGCGATACAAAAGAAAGGTGTTTGCCCATGCAGGCACAGAAGGCGGAGGGAACCCGCGACCTTATCGGCGCCGAGATGCGCGCCTGGCAAAAGATGCAGCAGATTGCGGCCGGCGTGTTCGAGCCGTTTGGTTTTAAACCCATCGAGACGCCCGCGATCGAGCAGGTGGACGTGTTTGTCCACGGTATCGGCCAGTCGACCGACGTCGTGCGCAAGGAAATGTTCCGCGTGTTCAGCGGTGCCAACCTGGAGCGTGTCTTTACCGAGGGCACCGACATCAAACTCAAGCCCAAGCAGCGCCTGGCGCTTCGCCCCGAGGGCACGGCCGGCGTGGTGCGCGCTGTCGTCGAGAACAATCTGGTGCCCCAGGGCTCCACGCCGTTTAAGGCGTACTACGCCGAGGCCATGTTCCGCGGCGAGCGTCCCCAGAAGGGCCGCCTGCGCCAGTTCCACCAGGTGGGCATCGAGTGGCTCGGCGCTCCCGATCCGGCGGCAGACGCCGAGTGCATCATCATGCTCATGGAGTTTTACAAGCGCCTGGGCTTCGATCTTTCCAAGCTTCGTCTGCTCATTAACTCGATGGGCGACGCTCAGTGCCGTCCGGCTTACCGCGAGCAGGTCAAGCAGTTTATCCTCGATCACGCCGACGAGATGTGCGATGAGTGCCGCGAGCGCGCCGAGCTCAACCCGCTGCGCGCCTTCGACTGCAAGAACGACCATTGCCGTGAGATCATGGCCGACGCCCCGCTGATGGGCGACAACCTGTGCGATGAGTGCCGCGAGCACTACGAGCAAGTCAAGCGCTATCTGGACGCCGCCGGTATCGAGTATGTCGAGGATCCCACCTTGGTGCGCGGCCTGGACTACTACACCCGTACTGTCTTTGAGGTCGAGGCCCCTGGCGCCGGCGTCGGCTCCATCGGCGGCGGCGGCCGCTACGATGGCCTCGTCGAGCTCGAGGGCGGCAAGCCCACGGCAGGCGTCGGCTTCGCCGTCGGTTTTGAGCGCGCCCTGCTGGCCCTGCAGGCCTTTGGCAGCGACCTGGGTGCCGAGGAGGTCCCGTGCGTCTACGTCGCCAATGCCGGCAAGGAGCTGCGTCAGAACGTCTTTACCATTACGCAGCAGCTTCGCGCCGCAGGGATTGTGACCGAGGCCGACTATCAGGGCCGTTCGCTCAAGGCCCAGTTTAAGCAGGCCGATAAGGTAGGCGCCAAGCTCATCCTGGTCCTGGGCGGCGACGAGCTTGCCGCCGGCAAGGTCAAGGTGCGCGACATGCAGAGCCATGACGAGGTTCTCGTCGATCTGGCCAACGTCGTCGAGGCGGTTCGCGAGCGTCTGTAGCGCATGATTTTTGAGCTGCGGACCCGCTAACATGTCCCGCTCGCGACGAGCTATTGTTACGGGGGTGTTTCGCATTTATGCGGAATGCCCTCGCTTGCATATGCTGCCCACCGAGAAATACGACCATTTGGGGCAAAAACCCTTGCAATGCAGAAAATACTTTTGTGTGGTAAAGCGCAATCAGTGTCGAAAGTATTTCTCAAGCGCCTATAATGAATACCGCATGTTACGTGCATAGAAGGAGGAATGGGAGGAAACGTGGCTGAGAACCTAAGCAACCAGTCTGTACCCGAAGCCGCGGCGCGCGTCGCTGCCGTGGTCAACCGCCTCGTTAACCGAATCGGCTCGAATGCCGAGTCCAGGGAGCGTCTCGCCGAGATCGAGATCCCCGAGGAGCTGCGCGATAATCTGGCGCTGTTCCTGCGCCTGGAACGTCGTGTGCTTAGCGAGTATGATCCCGAGATCGCGGACCTGTTCGACAAGATTTTGACAGCCGAGATTGTGGTCAATGCTGGCAACCCCTGTAGCCGCGCTGCCGACGAGTCCGTTGACGAACAGGGCGTGCCCACTGCCGACGAGCCCACCGCCGTGGCGTTTCGCGAAGTCGTCGATTTGATTGACAGCCTGCCGCTTGATAAGCAGCAGGTCATCGTTCGCGCCTTTACGAGCTTCTTCCACTTGGCAAACCTGTCGGAGGAGAACTACCGTGTGGCGCAGCTGCGCGAGCGCGAGGCCGGCGCATCGACCGATACCGAGGTCGATCCCGCCAACGAACTCACCGTCGCCTATCACCAGTTGGTAAACGAGATGGGCGTCGAGGGTGCCAATGAGCTGCTCGGCAAGCTCGAGTTCCACCCTGTCTTTACCGCACATCCCACCGAGGCCCGTCGTAAGGCCGTCGAGGGCAAGATTCGCCGTATCTCCAACCTGCTGGAGGAGCGTCCGCGTTTGGGCGGCTCCGACCTGGTGGAGAACGAGCGCCATATGCTGCAGGAGATCGACGCCCTGGTGCGTACGAGCCCCATCGCGCTCAAGAAGCCCACGCCGGTCGAGGAAGCCGATACCATCATCGACATCTTCGATAACACGCTGTTCGACGTTATCCCCGTCATCTACCGTCGTTTTGACGACTGGGTGCTGGGCGACAAGGCCGGTACCGTGCCGCCGCTGTGCCCGGCGTTCTTCCATCCCGGCAGCTGGATCGGCTCCGACCGCGACGGCAACCCCAACGTCACCGCCAAGGTGAGCCGCGAAGTCGCCGCCAAGTACTTCACTCACATGGTGCTCAAGCTCGAGGACAAGTGCCGCCGCATCGGCCACAACCTCACGCTCGAGGCCACCTACAGCAAGCCTTCTGCCGAGCTCATTAACCTGTGGAACCATCAGGTCGAGATGAGCCCTCGTTACACGGCCCGCGCCGAGCTGATCTCCGAGCACGAGCCGCATCGCGCCGTCATGCTCGTCATGGCCGACCGCCTGAACGCCACCGTGCGCCGCATCACCGACACCATGTACCACAGCGCCGACGAGTTCCTGGATGACCTGCGCGTCGTCCAGCGTTCGCTTGCTGCCTGCGGTGCCGTCCGTGCCGCCTACGGTCCGGTCCAAACCATCATCTGGCAGGTCGAGTCCTTCGGCTTCCATATGGTCGAGATGGAGTTCCGTCAGCACTCCGTGGTGCACGCCCGCGCCCTCAAGGATATCCACGAGAACGGTATCCATGGTGACCTGCAGCCCATGACGCGCGAGGTCATCGACACCTTCCGTGCCATCGGTTCCATCCAAAAGCGCTACGGCAAGAAGATGGCACACCGCTACATCATCTCGTTTACCAAGAGTGCCCAGCATGTGGCCGACGTCTTTGAGCTGGCCCACCTGTCCTTCGCACACGAGGAAGACGTTCCCGAGCTCGACGTGATCCCGCTGTTCGAGCAGCTCGAGGACCTCGAGGGCTGCGTTGACGTGCTCGACCAGATGCTTACGCTGCCCGTGGTGCAAAAGCGCCTTGCCCAGACCAACCGCCGCATGGAGGTCATGCTGGGCTATTCCGACTCTTCCAAGGATGCCGGTCCTACCACGGCCATGCTCGCGCTGCACTCCGCGCAGGAGCGCATCGCCAAGTGGGCAGAGAAGAACGATATCGACCTGGTGCTCATGCACGGTCGCGGCGGTGCCGTGGGCCGTGGCGGCGGCCCGGCCAACAAGGCCGTGCTGGCGCAGCCCAAGGGTTCGGTCAACTGCTTCTTTAAGCTCACCGAGCAGGGCGAAGTCATCTTTGCCCGTTACGGCAACCGCACGCTGGCTCAGCGCCATGTTGAGTCCGTTGCCGCCGCAACGCTTTTGCAGTCGGCCCCGAGTGTCGAGAAGACCAACACCGAGACCACGCAGAAGTTCTGGGATATGGCCGAGAAGCTCAACACTGCAAGCCACGAACGCTATCTGGACCTGCTGAACACCGAGGACTTTACACCGTGGTTCTCGACCGTGACGCCGCTGACCGAGGTCGGTCTGCTGCCGATCGGCTCGCGTCCCGCCAAGCGCGGTCTGGGCGCCAAGTCGCTCGATGACCTGCGTACCATCCCGTGGATCTTCAGCTGGAGCCAGGCGCGCATTAACCTGGCCGCTTGGTACGGTCTGGGCACCGCCTGCGAGCAGCTTGGCGATCTTGACCAGCTCAAGGCTGCCTACCAGGAGTGGCCGTTCTTCCGCACCTTTATCGACAACATCGAGATGTCGATCGCCAAGACCGACCAGCGCATCGCCAAGATGTATCTGCACCTGGGCGACCGCCAGGATCTGTCCGAGAAGGTCTTTACCGAGATGCAGCTCACGCGTAAGTGGGTCCTTGCCATCGTCGGTGACGAGTGGCCGCTGCAGCGCCGTCGCGTGCTCGGCTGCGCCGTCCGTGTACGTAACCCCTACGTCGACGCCCTGTCCATCGCCCAGGTCCGCGCCCTTCGCGAGGTGCGTATGAACCAGGACGAGATGGCCGAGGAGAAGAAGGCCGAGTACATGAGCCTGATTCTTTCGACTGTGACCGGCGTCTCGGCAGGTTTGCAAAACACGGGGTAATCGATAGCCCTGTGGCTCTCACCGGGACCCGATGGGTTTCCCTCTGAATGCGTCCTCGCACTTGAAGCCCCCTTATCCTGCTCCTCTGGAGCTGCGGATAAGGGGGCTTCGTGCTGCGGAATGCATTCAGAGGGAAACCCGTCGGGTCCCTTCGTCCTCGGTCTTCAGGGATTAAAGCTGAGGAGAAGAATGGCGCGCTTCTCGCCTTACGACTGTAGCGGCCGCGGTCCCGTTTGGGATCGCGGCCGTTTTGTTATGGGTCAAATATGAACGTTGTGTTAATGAGTCGGTGGACGGTGGTGTTTTTCGGTGAGCGGCGTATCCTTCCAACGGTTTATCTAGTGTGTCAGTTGAAAGGAAGAGGGCGCTCGTCATTGTTTGAATGTGAACTGCCGTTTGACCACAAGACGTTGCATCTGGAGCTCGAGGATAAGAACTTCGCGGGTGTGATGGAAGGTCATCAAAACGAGTTTAAGACCACGAAATCGCAGGAAGAACTGGTAGAGGAGTCGCTTGCCAACCCTTATGGCTCGCCTTCGCTCGAGGAGCTTTGTGCTGGCAAGAAGGATATCGTCATCATTAGCTCCGATCATACGCGTCCCGTTCCCTCGCGAGTGACGATGCCTATTCTGCTGCATCACATCCACTCCGCTGCGCCTGAGGCGCGCGTTCGCATTCTGGTTGCTACGGGTATGCATCGTCCGTCGACGCACGAGGAGCTCGTCAACAAGTACGGTGAGGAAATCGTTGCCAACGAGGAAATCGTTATGCACGTCGCGACTGACGACAGCATGATGAAAAAGATCGGCACCTTGCCTTCTGGCGGCGAGTGCATCATCAACAAGATTGCCGCCGAATGCGATCTGCTGCTTGCCGAGGGTTTCATTGAGCCGCACTTCTTTGCCGGTTTCTCTGGCAGCCGCAAGTCCGTCCTGCCCGGCATCGCCAGCTACAAGACCATCATGTACAACCACAACGGTCAGTTTGTGAATGATTCCCACTCGCGTGCCGGCAACCTGTGCCACAACCACGTGAGCGAGGACATGTTTGCCGCTGCCGAGATGGCTCACCTTGCCTTTGTGCTTAACGTGGTGCTCAACGGCAAGCACGAGGTCATCGGCTCCTTTGCCGGCGACATTCACAAGGCGCATGAGGCCGGCTGCGAGTTCGTGAAGAGCCTTGCCGGCGTTGAGCCCGTCGAATGCGAGGTCGCCATCACCACTAACGGCGGCTACCCGCTCGACCAGAACATCTACCAGGCCGTGAAGGGCATGTGCTCTGCCGAGGCCACGCTTCCCGAGGGCGGCGTGATTATCGATGTCGCCGGTTGTGCCGACGGGCACGGTGGCGAGGGCTTCTATCACAACATCGCCGACAACGATCCGGCAGAGTTTGAGCGCGCCTGCATCGACCGTCCTAAGGATGAGACCCTGCCCGACCAGTGGACGAGCCAGATCTTTGCCCGCATCCTGGCGCATCACCCTGTGATCATGGTCACCGACCTGTGCGATCACCAGATGATCAAGGATATGCACATGACGCCGGTCAACACTCTCGATGAGGCGCTCAAGCTCGCCTTTGAGATGAAGGGTGCCGATGCCAAGGTGGCCGTCATTCCCGATGGCCTGGGCGTTGTTGTCGCTCAGCACTAGTGCGCGGCTCAAACGAATCGTTTATAACCGACAAGAAAGATAAGGTTTTATGCTTACCAAACTCCTCTGCGAATTCGGCGCAACGGCCCTCATGATCATCTTTGGCGTGGGCGTGCACTGCGATACGGTGCTCAAGGGCACCAAGTATCAGGGCTCCGGCCACATGTTTGCCATCACCACCTGGTCTTTTGGCATCTCGGTCTGCCTGTTTGTCTTTGGCGGCGCCGTGTGCATGAACCCCGCCATGGTGCTTGCCCAGTGCATCGTAGGCCTGGTGCCGTGGAGCAGCTGCATCCCCTTCATGATTGCCGATATGCTCGGCGGCTTTGTGGGCGCCGTAATCGCTTGGCTTATGTATGCCGATGAGTTCAAGGCTTCCGAGGGCGTCGTCGACCCCATTGCTCAGCGCAACATCTTCTCGACCAACCCCACCACCGAGGGCACGAACTATGCTCGCAACTTCTTCTGCGAGGCTATCTGCACCTTTGTGTTCATCAGCGCCATCCTTGCCGCTGCTAGCCGCGCTGGCGAGAACGTTTTGATGCTCGCCATCTGCGTTGGCCTGATCGTTTGGGCCGTTGGCATGGGCATGGGCGGCATCACCGGCTTCGCCATGAACCAGGCTCGTGACCTTGGTCCTCGCATGGCCTATCAGGTGCTGCCGATCAAGAACAAGGCTGACAACAACTGGAAGTACGGCCTGCTCGTTCCTGGCATTGCTCCGTTTGTCGGTGCCGCTCTGGCCGCACTGTTTGTGCACGGTTTCTTGGGCATGTTCTAGTCCAAGACTACATAGTTGTTCGCCGTCCGCATGGGGTAACTTCCCAGCGCGTCCTCGGACATGCAAAAAGGCTCGCTGCGCACTTTGTGCGGCGAGCCTTTTTGCGTCCTGCGGAGTGCGCTGGGA